>JBDSFC010000006.1:0-3096 GCA_039919745.1 Bacteroidia bacterium
TTTAAAAAAACACAACGAAGCTTTGGCCGATATTAACAGCGCTATTAGAATTAATGCTCAAAATCCTGAATTTTATTTTAACAAAAGCCTTATTTTTTACGACCTCAACCAAAAAGATAGCCAGTCTGTTGCTTTGGATAATTGTTTAAGAATAAATCCTGCGCATACTGAAGGATGCTATTACAAAGGCATTTCGCTTTATGATTCAAGAGATTATGATAAGTCGATTGAGTTTTTTACCAAAGCAATTACAGCTAACCCAAATTATGTATATGCTTATAACGACAGGGCCAGCGCCAAAAGGGCAAAAGCAGATTATGCCGGCGCTATTGCTGATTATGAAAAAGCGATAAGCCTTGATAATTCTTTAGTGTTTATTCATAACAATTTAGGTTCGGCCTATCGTTTAAATAAAAATTATGCAAAGGCTGTTGAAGAATATAGCAAAGCCCTGCAGGCCAATCCAAATTATTTAGTGGCTTTAAACAACAGGGGTTCGGCTAATTTTGAAAATAATAATTTAAAAGCAGCGCAAACAGATTTTGAAGATGTATTAAAAAAAGATCCTAAAAATTCATTTGCCTATAACAACTTATCTTCGATAGCAATAAAAAATAAAGATTATAAAAAAGCAAAAGATATGGCAACGCGCTCTATTGAAAATGATCCAAAAAATGGACCCGCTTATTACAACCGCGGTATTGCAAGACAAATGTTGCGCGAGGAAGCGGACTGTTGCAGCGATTGGAAAAAAGCACTGGAACTAGGCGTTACAGGTGCTAAAACATTTATCAACTCATCCTGCATGGATTAATTTATTTTAATGATATTATGAAAAAACATTTAATTTATACGATCACATTCGCACTTTTATCCATCTTTACTTTTTCTCAATCTATAGAATTTGAGAAAGATAATTTTCCCGGAAAAAAAGATGAGATGAAAGCCGCGCGTAAACAGCTGGATATTGGTACAGAGTTTTACATGCAGGGAAGAAAAGAATTTGATGATTGGAAGAAATCATACATCTCCGATCATAGATATGCACCAATTAGTAATCACGATCATAGGAAAGCAGGATACGAGAACTTTAAAACCGCAATATCTCCTTTAAATTTTGCACAAAGCTTTAATCCGAAAAATGCAAGATTAAATTACATGTTAGGTTTTATTTCGTTTATAGACGACCCCGTTGCAAGTAAAACGCTTACTCATTTTGAAGCGGCTTACGCACTTGAACCTTCTGCAGAAGAAGATTTGATTTTTTGGCTGGCCTGGACTTATCAATTGAATAATCGTTGGGATGAAGCTATAAAATATTACCAAATTTATCTTCAAGCTAGCCCTAAAAAAAATCTGATTGAAACAGACGATATAAATAAAAAAATTACTGAGTGTAATAACGCTAAAAAATTTGCTGCAAATCCTGAACGTGTTTTTGTAGATAATCTCGGCCCCTCCATTAATAGCTCCTTTCCTGAATATGGACAATCCATTACTGCGGATGAAGAAACAATGATCTTTGCATCAAGAAGAGATAATTCAATTGGCGGAAAAAAAGATGAAACAGATAATGGGTTTTTTGAAGACGTTTATATTTCCACAAAACTAAATGGCAAATGGCAACCAGCAACTCAGTTAAGCAAAAATGTAAACACTGAAGATCATGACGCGCCCGCAGGCCTATCGCCAGATGGAAGCAAATTATATATTTACAGGCATTCAGGTAAAGATGGTGGCGATCTTTATGAAAGCGTTTTATTTGGCGCCGATTGGGAAGAGCCGGTACACATGAATAAAAACATTAACACAAAAGCACAGGAAAATACTGTAAGCTTAAGTTATGATGGTAAGCGTTTGTATTTTGTAAGTGATAAAGAATCAGGCCTTGGAGATAGGGATATTTATTACAGCGATATGGACGTGAAGGGTGAATGGGGTCCTGCTAAAAATATTGGCCCTGTAATTAACACCAAATATGGCGAAGATGGTGTGTTTATGCATCCTGATGGTGTTACAATGTACTTTAGTAGTAAGGGCCATAATAGTATGGGTGGTTATGATATTTTTAAATCTACCTTGGTCAATGGTGTTTGGAGTGCGCCTCAAAATCTTGGCTATCCAATTAATGGTCCGGATGATGATGCTTTTTTTGTGGTAAGTGGTAGTGGTAGCCGCGCTTATTTTTCTTCTTCAAAAACTGGTGGTTTTGGAAATAAGGATATTTATAAAATTACTTTTTTAGGTCCCGAGAAACATCCTCTATTAAATACGCAGGATCAGTTAATGGCAATGGCCGCTAACCCTGTAAGCAATTTAAAAGTTGAGAACGCGGTTGAAGTAGCAACAGCAAAGCTTACCATTTTAAAAGGTGTTGTAACTGATGCAAAAACCAACCAACCTTTAGAGTCTTCGATCGACCTAATTGATAATGACAAAAATTTGGTACTTGCTACATTTAAATCAAATAGCAGCACGGGAAAATATTTAGTGACCTTACCAAGTGGTAAAAACTACGGTATTGCTGTAAAACGTGATGGTTATTTGTTTCATTCAGAGAACTTTAATATTCCTGATAACGCGGCCTTCCAGGAGTTTACAAAAGATGTGGCATTAAAAAAGATCGAGATCGGAAGCACAATTGTATTACGTAATATTTTCTTTGATTTTGATAAAGCAACCATTCGTCCTGAATCTGCAAATGAATTAGAACGGTTAATTAAATTATTAAATGATAATCCATCCCTTAAAATAGAATTAGGAAGTCATACCGACAGCAAAGGTTCTGATGATTATAACTGGAAATTAAGTGAGAGCCGTTCAAAATCTGTTGTTGATTATTTAATTGGCAAAGGCATTAACACCGGGCGCTTAGTTGCAAAAGGTTATGGTGAAACAAAACCAATTGATACCAACGAAACAGATGAAGGCCGACAGAACAACCGTAGAACAGAGTTTAAGATCTTAGAAAAATAATTTTCCTGTTTTTATTTTCAATTATCAGAAATAAAACCTGTAATTTTTGGGCGTGCCCCCTTCGGGTCGGGCTTTCTCTTTAAGTCCTCGCTTCGCTGCGGGCTTTTCGTTCTATCCCTC
>JBDSFC010000038.1:0-5891 GCA_039919745.1 Bacteroidia bacterium
GTTAGAAATTTTGGTAAACCAATAAATACAAATGCTAGTGAATATTGCCCACTGGTTCCTTCTGATGAATCATTTATGATCTTCACTTATCGCGGGCCCAAATCAAAGGGTGGCAAACAAATTGTAAAAGGTGATAAGATCTCGAATACGAATAATATTGAACTTTATTACGAAGACATTTTTATTTCAAAAAAAATAAACGATACTACCTGGCAGGAGCCTGTTCCAATTGATAATCTTAACACCAATTTACACGATGCGGCGGTAAGCGTTAATTCAGAAGGGACTCAAATGTTTATTTATAAGAACACAGGTGGTGGCAATGGCGATCTTTTCATTAGTAAATTGATAGGTAATAAATGGTCGAACCCAATTTACCAAGTTGGTATAAATACAAATGCCTGGGAAGGTAGTGCCTGCTTTATTCCCAACAGGAACAAAATAATTTTTGCCAGCGAGAAAAAAGATGGAATGGGTAAAAGAGATCTTTATGAAGCTGAAAGATTAAAAGACAATCATTGGGGAAATATTAAAAATTTAGGTCCGCTGATCAATACAAAATATGATGAAGATGCTCCTTTTGTAACGGCAGATGGAAAGACGTTGTTCTTCTCTTCCAATAACAGTAATAGCATTGGGGGTTATGATGTTTTCAGAAGCGATTACAAGAACGGAAAATGGCAAAAGCCTTATAATCTTGGTAAACCCATTAATACCAAAGATGAAGACAAATTTTATACTGTAAGAGGCGATGGAAAAAAAGCATATTACTCTTCATTTAAACAAGGTGGCAAAGGCCAACAGGATATTTATATTGTAGAGCCAGGTATGCCCGGTAAACCAATTTCTTTATTACAGGTAGACGGTTTGGTAATGATAGATGGTAAACCAACCGAAGCTGATATTGAGATCAACTCTATTTTCAAGAACCACACATTCAATACGCGTATTACTTCCAATAATTTAAATGGTAATTTTTTAGCCAACCTTCCTGTTAATGATGAATATGAAATTGTTATTAAGGTAGATCAGTTCCCTCAACAGGTAATTGAATTAAATACCGTTGGCATCGATTCCTTTATGGTTATTAATGTGTACGCTGATTTTACTTCGGCAGAATATGATAAAAAGATCAGCGATCTTACCATTTCTGTAGATGAAAGAAATAAAAGCCTGTTTGATAGTTTTGATAAAAAAGGATATTCCAAAAAATTTGGAACTGCACGTGTAGAAGGTCTTTACTACAAAGTACAGATAGGCGCTTACAAATTATATGAGAACTTTAATTACAATAATGTGATAGGTATGCCAAAAATTATTCGTCAAACTGATAACGATTACATTACGCGCTTTAGCATGGGTAATTATGAAACATATGATGAAGCGCAGGAACTACTTGAAAAAGTGCAGCAACATAACTTAAAAGATTCTTTTATTTACACAATCTATAACGGTGAGAAAAAATTTTTACACCAACTACTTGAAGAAAAAATTATAAAGTAAATTAATACGGATTGATTAAAGAAACGCATAAATTTAAAGTTAGTGTAATAAATACCAACTATTATTACGTCGAAATAAAAGATGATGTTGAATTTGAAATTAATGATTTAAATATTTTAATTGAGTTTGAAAATAAAATTTGCGGTAAACGTCTTCCTGTTTTAGTTTTTTGCGCACCAACAGCCGCCACCAATATTGAGCTGATACAACATTTATCGAAAAATAAAAACAATCCATTTAGTAAGGCTGATGCTTTTGTAATCACATCTTTAGCGCAAAAAATATTAGCTAATTTTTATTTGAAATTTCAGCACCACGAACGTCCAGTTAAATTTTTTACTACAAAAAACGAGGCTTTAACTTGGCTTGAACAATTTTATTGATTATTATAAATTCACCAGTAATTTTTTTAGTAACCTTTACTTTTATTATCACAATTCTTGCAATTCGGAAACCACGTATCAATTACATCCGGTAATTTTACCTGATGCTCATCATCCTCTTTCACATTTATATCTGTAAAAAAAATTTTCGTGGCCTTCTTAAGTTTATTTAATTCCTTTATCATTTCAGGGCTTAATGAATTATTAAAACCGCTGTATGCTTTTGTTTCACCTTTACCTTTTATCCATAATTTGTAAGAGGTTATTTGGTTCTCTTTTGGATTGCCAAACCTGTCGAAAGCAGTTAAGCGTAATTCAGTATTATCAAACTCAACTTTAACGAGATTGGATTCTTTTTTTACTTTAATAACATTGGGTTGTTGCGCACTTCCTGCTATATATAAAAAAGTAAAAGAAAAGATCATTATTAATTTAGCCGGAAGAATTTTCATTTACTAAAGATAACGCAATTACCTTTTAAAAACAAAAAAGAGAGACACATGCCTCTCTTTTTATTATTAAATAATTTAAATTTATTCTTTAATAAATCTCGCACTTTTCATAAAATCCTCACCCTTAACTCTTATTATATATAAACCCGGAGTAAATGATCCACAATCAAATTTACTTTCCTTCCCTGCTTCTATCATAGAAGTTTGAACTAACTCTCCATTTGAATTAAAGATCTGCACTAATGCTTTTTCTGTAATGTTTTTTAAATAAAAAATATCTTTTACAGGATTTGGGTAAGCTAACAGATCATTGTTTTTTTCTTCCTGTTTAATTCCTGTTGAAGTGCTTCCCGTCCATTTAACCATTGCCTGGTAAGCAGAATGTATTTCGTTATTATAATTTTCTACAGATAAAAAAGCATAGCTCGAGCTTGTTCCAAGCATTGGATACCATGTGGTACCATCCCAACGGGCCGCCTGGTTAATTGAATCATTGGTAAATGCAACGTTAACGCGCTGCAAAGCACCCACCAAATAAAGATTAGACCCATCAGTTGTTAAACAATTTGAGTTAAGCGCACCATTACCTTTTACACCACCATGCATGTCACTCCAGACTGTGCCATTCCATTTTGCAGCGCCATGTAATCCTGTTAAACTTCCTGCCCACTGCATATTTCCTATTACACAAAGTTCGCCATTAAAAGGCATCATTGATGCTACGTTACCACCGTTTACATGAAAAGTTGACACTATCATTGAGTCTGTTAAACCTGGTAAAACAGACCATGTGGTACCATTCCATTTTCCAAAGCCTTTCCCCGTAGTCATATTTATTCCACCAATTTTTGTAAAGTCTCCGCCAGCATAAAGTTCATTATTATAAACTGCCATTGAATGAACATATCCCCCTGTTCCTGAACTACTCGATATCGATGTCCAGTTAGTTCCATCCCATTTATTTATACCTTTACCACCAACATATAATTCGTTATTATAAATTGCAAAACAATTTACTTGCTGAATAGAAGGAGGATTAATTCCTAATTTTGCCCAGGTAAGGCCATTATATGTAACTACATCAGACCCTGAAACAAAAACACCTCCAATTGAATCACATGATCCGCCGGCGATTATTTGATTGTTATATACACTGAGTGAATTAATTCCTAAAGAATATTGATTAAATTGTGGATGCGCGCGGGCTACCTGCGACCAAACAGTACCATTCCATTTTGATACTGCTTTAGCGCCATTAGCTGTTGGGCCGGCAGCATAAAGATCGCTGTTAAACGATTGAAGATCAAAAACTGTATTGATGCCAGGGCCTGCCAGCGGGCCAACCGTTACCCATTGTGCGTTGCTTAAATTTGCAAAAAGCATAAAACTACACGCTGCAAAAGTTCTAATAAAAGTAAATTGTTTTTTCATAATATTTGAGTTATTGATTATGATGCAAAATTGCGATATAACCATTTTTTATAAAATAGTGCATTTGTACTATGAGATTCAAAATATCTTATTGAAGGTCTGTAAACATTATTCATTCAAAGTATTGATAAATTTAGATCCGTTGTATAAATACCTAGTGCAGGGTATCAAAACAACAAACAGTAATTAATAAATAATTTATCTTTGGTAAATGTTGTTTGGTAAACTAAATAAAATTTGTTTCTTATTTATACTTGTGAGTTCATTTTGTTTTGGACAAAAAAATATTAAAGAATTATACAAAATTTCGTCAGAGAGTTTTAAAAACGGAAAATATGATGCTGCTTTGATCGCAAATATACAAGCATTAAAAATAGCGGAACAAAATAACGATTGTCCACAAATTGCTTTTGCTTATATGCAAATTGGGAAAATGCATTATTATACCAGGGATAAAAAACTGGCCTTAAGTTTTTTCTTTAAAAGTCTTGAAGTGATAGACTCTTGTCATGTAGATACTTTAAAACATATAGCTTATCATAATATAGGTTCGATGTATACTGAAACAGGCAAAACAGATTCTGCACTTTTTTTTCTTGAATCTTCAAAAGCTTTGCTTGAAAAGACAAATAATTATTCGGCCCTATCAAAAGTAAATGCTGTTATAGCAGAGATCTATATGCAACAAATTATAGATTTTGATAAAGCAGAAAAATATATAAATAAAGCAGAAAAATACGGTGAACTTTCAGACGATAAAACATGGCTGGCTTTTGCAGTAATGAAAAAAGGTATCTTATATGAGATGCGAAAAGATTACCCAAAAGCTATACAAGCATATAAAACAGCGTTAAGCCAGTATGAAAAAACAGGCCCGTTAGAAGGGAAATTATATGCAATGCGTTATATGTTAAACAGTATGTCTTTATCAGGACATCCTGAAACCAACGCTTATATTGGCAGATATATTGACTTAAAAGATTCTGTATATCGGGCAGAAGGCGCAGCGAAAATTGCAGAATACAAAACGCTTTATGAAACAGAGAAAAAAGAAACCGAAAATAAATTACTTCAACAGGAAAACAAATTAAATCAGACTGAGATCAATTCAAAGAACAAAGCAATTCTTAGCTTAATAATTAGTGTTCTACTAATAGTAATTATAGTTTTGTGGCGTTTGAGCGTTATTAATTTAAAAAAGAAAAACCGCGATCTTGAAGCGGCGCAGGCAATTCAAAAAGAAAAAGAACGAATCTCAAGAGACCTGCATGATAACGTGGGTGGCCAATTATCTTATGTATTATTTTCACTAAATGGTATTGAAAATGAGGATAAACAAAAACGTTTGTTACTTACAAATAATATCAACGAATCAATTAGAAATGTAATCAGTAATTTACGTGAAACCATTTGGGCAATAAATGATGAATTTGTTACTATTAATGATCTTTCTGATAAATTAAAAGTATATGCAAGGGGAATGTTTAGAAATACAGAAACTAACATTAATTTTAATGAACAAATAAGTGAGAATGTTCAATTAAAATCTCTTATAGGTTTAAATCTATACAGAATATGCCAGGAAGTAATTAATAACACTTTTAAACACTCAAAAGCAAATGAACTTAAGATCGATATTATTTTAAATGAAAAGATAATGATCATTATAAGTGATAATGGAATTGGATTTGATATAAAAAAAACATCAAATGAAGGTTTTGGTTTATCTAATATTCGTTCACGTGCTGCGGAAGCAGGAATTATACTTGAATTAAATACCGGAATAAATAAAGGTGTAACATATAAACTTGTGGTATAAATGCACTATTTTATCAAATAAATTTAAACGTCACTTTTGTATGAAAAAGAAAGACATGACATATGTTGCAATAGTAGACGATAAAAAAAGTCTTAGAAATGCTTTACAGGAAAGATTCGAAACATTTGAAAATTACAAAGTGCTTTTCACTGCCGAGAACGGCGAAGATTTTTTAGAAAAAATGATGATCGCCAGGAAAACAATCGAGCCTGACGTGGTGCTAATGGATATAGATATGCCTGTTATGAATGGTATTGAAGCCGTAGCCATGGGAAAGGAACGCTACCCTGATTCAAAATATCT
>JBDSFC010000132.1:0-4183 GCA_039919745.1 Bacteroidia bacterium
GGGGTGCAATAGTTAAATCATTTGCTCCGGCTTTAAGTGTAACTAATTTTGAATACGATCTTTCTGATCTTAGTAATGGTATTTATTTTATCAAAATCTCTACATCGCAGGGTATGGTTACTAAAAAAGTGATCAAGCAATAATTTTTTATGGATCAAAACGTTTCCCGTTCTGCCTTAAATAAAATTATTATTGTTGCAGCTCTTGGTTATTTTGTAGACATCTACGACCTTGTGTTGTTTGGTATGGAGCGCGTTGCCAGTCTTCGCGAGATCCTAACACCGCTTTATCCCAACGAAACCGAAAGAGCCGGCCAGGTAGCAATCATAGGTTCAAGCCTGTTAAGTTACCAAATGATCGGTATGCTGATAGGTGGCGTTTTTTGGGGAATCCTTGGCGACAAAAAAGGACGACTTTCTGTTTTATTTGGAAGTATTATTGTTTATTCACTGGCAAATATTGCCAACGGTTTGATCCATGACACATTTTGGTATGCCGTGTTAAGATTTGTTTCGGGTTTTGGTTTGGCCGGCGAGTTAGGCGCAGGAATTACTTTGGTAAGTGAAAGCATGCGTAAAGAAGATCGTGGCCTTGGCACTACCATCGTTGCTTCAGTAGGCTTGTTTGGTGCAGTAGTAGCGGGTTTAACAACCATTTTGGTAGATAACTGGCGCATCAGTTATTTTATAGGTGGTGGCATGGGCCTGTTATTGCTTTTTCTTCGTATTGGTGTTTTTGAAAGTGGCATGTTCTCAAAATTAAAAGAAAACACTAACGTCAAAAAAGGAAACTTCTTTTATCTCTTCTCCGACTTAAAGTTATTGTTGAAGTACCTTAATATTATTTTAATTGCCATACCGGTTTGGTTTGTAATGTATTTTTTGGTTCAGTTTGCACCCGAAATGAGCAAAGCACTGGGCATGACGGATGGCCCCAAAGAAGGACGAATTCCCATAATGGTAGCTTATATTGGTATTACTATTGGTGATGTGGTAAGCGGTTTATTAAGCCAGAAATTAAAGTCGCGTAAAAAAGTATTGTTTATTTTTATTTCGTTAACGTTACTTTTCACCATTATTTATTATTTATTTGCGGCAACTTCCATTGTTGTTTTTTACACCATTATCTTCTGTATTGGTTTTGGTACAGGTTATTGGGCCGTGTTTATGAGCAGCGCAGCTGAATTGTTTGGCACAAACATCCGGGCAACGGTAACCACAACGGCTCCCAATTTTGTGCGTGGTTCGGTAACGTTAATGACCATTGTGCATACTTATTTAAAACCAGGCGTTGGTCACGTTTCATCTACATTAATTATTGGAGGTATAATATTTGTATTGGCATATATAGCTTGTTATAAATTAGAAGAAACATTTAACAAGGATCTTAATTATACTGAATAATGAAAAAGACAGTTGTAATAGGTGCCTCCGAAAACCCAGAGCGTTATGCTTTTAAAGCAATGACCAGTTTAAAAAAGCATGGTCACGATGTTATTGGTATTGGCTTTAAAGAAGGCGAAGTAGCAGGAAGTAAAATTGTAACCGGTAAGCCCCAATTAACAGATGTTGATACAGTTACCTTATACATTGGCACGCGTAACCAGGCGGAATGGATTCCTTATGTGTTAAATTTAAATCCTAAACGCATCATTTTTAATCCCGGAACTGAGAACCCTGACTTTTACGAACAAGCCACAAAAAAAGGAATTGAATGCGTTGAAGGTTGCACATTGGTAATGTTAAGCATCGGTAATTTTTAACATGGCTTTTATCTTTAAAAAATTCGAAGAACTAAACAATAACGAGCTGTTTGAAATTTACAAACTTCGCGCCGAAATATTTATTGTAGAACAAAATTGTGCGTACCAGGATGTTGACGAGATCGATAAAACGGCACATCATCTTTTATTGATGCAGGCTGAAACCCTTGCTGCATATACCCGCATCATCCCTCCCGGTATCTCGTATAAAGAACCGGCCATTGGTAGGGTAGTAGTTAAAAAAACATTCAGGGGTAAAGATCTTGGTAAAGACCTCATGAAAGAAAGTATCAAAAACCTGCAGCAACTTTATCCTAATAAGGAGATCGTTATTTCAGCGCAATCATACCTGATCAAATTTTATTCTGATCTTGGTTTTAAAACCGAAGGCGAAGAATACCTCGAAGACAACATTCCTCACACTAAAATGAGGTTCAAATAAAAAGCAGGCTAAAACAGTTTGCAACAAGCGTTGTTTAATAAATTATAACAAAACTACGTGAATATACTGATGTATTTTCTGTAAATTTGATACTATAAGACCCTTCTTGAAAAAGACCCATTACATATTTGTAATTTTAGTTATTTGCAGCCTGCCAATTCTTGCGCAAACCACGCAACGTTTTGCCGACCAGGTGCCGCAGGTAAAACGCTATCAGCAAAAAGACATTGTGGATACTGTTGAGGGAATAAAAATGTATAACCGTTTAATAGAATCTATTGGAGGCGACTCGGTTACATACAATAAACAGGGTTATAACAAACAAGGCTGGAACGAGGATTATTACATTAGCGGCAAATTGCTGCACCGCGGTTATTATATTGACGGACGCGCAATTGTATTCAAGAATTTTTTTGAGAACGGGCAATGTGAACGTACAGTTGTTAACCCTGATCCTTTACATTGCAATATTGATATCTTTTACGAAAACGGAAAACAACGCAGGCAGATAAATTATTATAACGGACTGCCACAAAAATTATATGATTTTTACGCGAATGGTTTACCAAAATATACTGAAGAGAATGAGAAGGAAATGAAATACCTGACGATCAAAAAATCGTGGTATTATAACGGGCAGGTTCAGGATGTAATGGAACTGACGGATCAAAAAAATAAAAAATACAGTCAAAAGATCTTTTACGAGAACGGACAAATAAAAGGAGAAGGCCCGATAGTATTATCCATTGACGGAAAAAGTTATGTAAAAGACGGGGTATGGAATTTTTACGACAGTAACGGTAAAAATAAACGCACCGAAAAATACAGCGCCACTAAGTTAACTTCCAATTAATTGGTTTTAAGTGGTGCTTCGTTAAATAATCATTTGTTTTAGAAAAATGTTTGCTGCCAAAAAAGGCCCCACGTGCTAATGGCGATGGGTGTGCCGCTGTTAAGATCAAATGTTTGTTCTTGTCTATTAGTTCGGCTTTGGCAATAGCATAAGCGCCCCAAAGCAAAAACACCACGTTTTGTTTTTTGTCACTTACCAGTTTAATAAGTGCATCAGTAAAGTGTTGCCAGCCAAAGTTCTTGTGGCTTCCGGCAAGACCGGCTTCAACAGTAAGCACAGCATTAAGAAGTAAAACGCCCTGTTTTGCCCATGCTTCAAGGTTTCCGGAGGTAGGTAGTTCAAAGCCGGGAATATCTGTTTTAAGCTCTTTAAAGATGTTTTGCAGGCTTGGTGGAATACGAACACCATCGTTTACCGAAAAGCTTAAGCCGTGGGCCTGTGAAGGACCATGATAAGGATCCTGGCCAATGATCACCACTTTAATATCGTCAAAGTTGCAAAGCTGTAATGCGTGAAACACCAGGTTGGCCGGAGGATAGATGGTATGTGATTTGTATGCATTGTTTACCTTCTGGGTAAGTTCTTTATAATACGGTTTGTCAAATTCTGTTTGGAGTAAGGTATTCCATTCGGGTGATAGCGATTTAATGCTCATGTTAGTACTAACGTTAAATTGTTATTAAATATTTAGCAAAGTAACCTTTTTTATTTTCCAGAGTAAAAAAGAATAATTAAATTTATAATCTATATAAAAATTATGAAAAAAGTAATCTCATTATCCCTGGTAATTCTTGTTGTAGCTATTAGCTTAAGTTCTTGTAAAAGTCACGAAAAGTGTCCTGCATATTCTAAAGTAGAGAAGAGCAATAAAAGATCAGTTTAGTCTTCAAAAGAGGTCTTAAATCCTCTTTTTTTGCATATATCTATTTAACATAATGTTAATTATATCCTTTTTATTCGTACATTTGCATCTATGATTCAAATACTCAAAAACTATATAATTAACGTTATGTCTGCGGGCAAAGCCCTTGTCCTTCGGATAAATATCCGCCAATTGAGCGGAAAACTTAAAAGAGTTTTCGCTTCAATTTCAGCCCTGCGCCCTTCACTAAACGTATCGTACAAT
>JBDSFC010000199.1:0-7857 GCA_039919745.1 Bacteroidia bacterium
TCACGAATAGAATCCTGAATTGTTTTATAAGTGAAACGATGAGGTGCGCCTGCTGCACTCACTACGTTTTCTTCTATCATAATACTTCCAAAATCATTTGCGCCCGCTTGTAAACAAATTTGCGCGGTAGCTTTACCAACAGTTAACCAACTGGCTTGTATATTAATTATGTTAGGAAGCATAATGCGGCTTAAGGCGATCATGCGAATATATTCATCAGGGGTAACCGTATTTTTTACACCTTTTACACGGTTCAATAGAGTACCATCATCCATAAAAGGCCACGGAATAAAAGCCAGAAAGCCTTTGGCATCTTTTGGTTTTTGTGCTTGTACTTCACGGATCCAAACTAAATGTTCAAATCGTTCGTAAATAGTTTCCACATGGCCAAACATCATCGTTGCGCTGGTAGTGATATTTAATTGGTGACAGGCTTTCATTACTTCTAACCATTCGCGGCCGGTACACTTGCCTTTACTGATAAGGCGGCGAACGCGGTCATTTAAAATTTCGGCCCCGGCTCCCGGCAAACTGTCTAAACCCGCTTCTACCAAAGCTTTCAATACTTCTGTATGTGTACTTTTTTCTAATTTGGTAATGTGTGCGATCTCCGGCGGACCAAGAGAATGTAATTTTATTTGGGGAAAATGTTTTTTTATTTCTTTAAAAAGATTCACATAAAATGAAAGCCCAAGATCCGGATGGTGACCGCCTTGCAGCAATAACTGATCGCCACCGTATTTAATGGTTTCTTCTATTTTTTTCTTGTAAGTAGCAATATCAGTAATGTAAGATTCTTTGTGGCCGGGGATTCTGTAGAAGTTACAGAATTTACAGTTGGCAATACAAACGTTGGTAGTATTTAAATTCCTGTCTATTTGCCAGGTAACTTTATTTGAATTTTTTTTCTGAATTTTTTTAAGTTCGTTGGCAACAAACATAAGTTCTGCCGTTGGCGCGTTTTCGTATAAGAACACACCCTCTTCGATACTTAAAAATTCGAATTTTAAAGCGCGGTCTAAAAGTTCGGTTACATTCATTTGTGCGGAATAATCATACAAATATACGCAGGCTTTTGTTGAGATTAACGTTAAAAGAAAAAATATCGTCATTGCGAGGAGCGCCTGATTTGACAATGGCCACGAAGCAATCTGTGTTTGAGATTGCCTTGCTACCGCTCGCAATGACGGTTACTTCTTCTTCAACAACTCTTCTCTTTGCTTTTTAGGTAAGGATTGCACAATAAGATCATAAGAGTCATCAATCCACTGAAAGATCTGTTTTTTAGAGGCGCGGCCATCGCAAACAATCGTATTCCAATGGACTTTACTCATATGATAACCGGGCAACACAAAATCGTATTTTTCGCGCAATTCAATTGCTTTTTGCGGATCGCATTTTACATTAAATTGTATGGGGTTTGAATTAAGCCCGGTAAGCAGAAACATTTTACCACCCACTTTAAAAACCAGTGTTTCATTATCAAACGGAAAACCCTCTGTAACCCCTTTTTTTAAAAGGCAATATTCACGTATCTCTTCAATGCTCATGCTTAACGATTTCTTAATATGCACTCCAAATATGCTAAAAAATAAGCCAGTTGTAAAACAAAGCATTCTTAATTGCTAAAACATGCCAATATTTGTACCCAAATAACGTTTAACCATAAAAATAGTTTGTGAATAGATTCTATTTTATTAAGTTTGGCATTCATTTTAAAATTAAGAAAATTAACTAAATCAATAAATAACAACAACTATGAGCACAAAAAAAACATCGGGAGGATTCCCACTAATTGTTTCAGCATTAGCAATTGTAATCTGTATTTGCATTGGCTGGTTTATCTACAAAACAATTTTAGGTTCGGCGTCTAACTTTGAAGGTGGCGATTCTGAAAAAGGACATCCACATAACATTTTAGGAACTATGTACAAAGGAGGATTCATTGTACCGATCTTAATTGGGTTTTTATTAACCGTAATTACTTTTGCTATTGAGCGTTTTATTACAATTATGAAAGCCAGCGGAAGCGGCGCAACTGATAAATTTGTTGCTAAAATTAAATCATTGATCGGTAACCACGATTTTGCAGGAGCAGTTGCTGAGTGCGATCGTCAAAAAGGATCATTAGCTAACGTTGTTCGCGAAGGCATTAAAAAATACGAGTTCGTACAAAACGATTCTCATATGGATAAGGAAGCAAAAGTTCACGCTATCCAAAAAGCAATTGAAGAAGCTACAGCTTTAGAATTACCAATGTTATCAAAAAACATGGTGGTTATTTCAACTATGGCCTCTATTGGTACATTAGCTGGTTTGATCGGAACTGTTGTGGGGATGATCCGTGCGTTTGCGGCTTTATCTGCTGCAGGTGCTCCTGATACTTCTGCTCTTGCAACTGGTATCTCTGAAGCTCTTGTAAATACTTTGGTAGGTATCTTAACGTCGGCATTTGCGATCATTTTCTATAACTACTTCAGTAATAGAATTGACCAAATTACTTATGCAATGGACGAAGCAGGATTCTCTATTATCCAGGAATTCCAGGCTACAGGAAAATAATTTTGATCTTTTTCAAAATTATTTATGGAATTTAAATAAAGTATTCATCTTAATTAAAAACAAGAAACAATGTCAAAAAAACCATCAAAAGGAGGAGCCCCGGCGTTAGATATGACGCCCATGGTGGATCTTGCCTTCCTACTGGTAACATTTTTTATGTTGACTGCTTCGTTTCGTATGGCAGAGCCGGTAGTGGTTGATCCTCCATCGTCTATTGGTAAAGTAGATTTACCGGATAACCACATTTTGGTTACGGTTGATCAGGACGGACGTGCTTTCTTTGGAATTAGTAACTCTTCAGCTAAAATGAGCGCATTACGCTTAATGTCGGCAAAATATAAAGTACCTTTTACAGAGGAGCAAATAATTAAATTCAGCGGTTTGCCAAGTTTTGGGGTAGATATTAAAGATCTTCCCGCTTATATTGATGCTAAAGAAGAAGCACGTACTAATTTTAAAGGTCAACGTGGAGTTCCATTAGATACCATTATACCAAACAACCAGTTAAAAGACTGGATCGCGATTGGTGGTGGAGAAGCAGTTAAAATGTACCAGGCAGCAAAAGAAAAAGCAGCAGAGGCGGGCGGCGAGTTTAAAGCCGAAAAGCCACGCTACGCCATTAAAAGCGCCGCAACCACAAAATATATTTTTGTAAAGGATATCATTAAACAATTTACAGATCTTAAAATTTACCAGTTTAACTTAATTACATCTTTAGAGGGTGGCGGAACTATTATAGAACCCGAAAAGTAACTATTAACTATCCCGAAGGGAAACCTTTGGCTAAAAATTAAACAATGGCAGAAATAGCAGAAGGTGGCGGAGGCCACAAAGGCGGTAAGAAAAGGGCCAAGAAACAGAGTACCCGTATTGATATGACACCCATGGTGGATTTAGCGTTCTTGTTATTAACATTCTTCGTATTAACAGCAACCTTTAGCAAGCCAAAATCAATGGAGTTAACGTTTCCTGCACCACCACCACCAGATCAAAAAATAGAAGAAGTAAAAAAAGGGATCACCTTTTTATTATCTAAAGATGATCGTATCTTTTATTACGAAGGACAATTCAGAGCAGCAGATGATGAAAAAGGAACAAAAACACAAATTGCCGAATTAAATTTTTCAAAAGATAAAGGCGGCTTGCGCAAATATTTGTTAGAGAAAAACAAAGACATGCAAACAAAAGTGTTGGCCCTAAAAGCAAAATTCGATAATAAACAATTAGTGGATACTACCTACAAACGTATGGTAAGAGATGCAAAAGCGGATAAAGAATCGTTTACATATTTAATTAAAACAGACGATCAGGCTACATATAAAAATGTAATTGATGTAATTGACGAATTAAATTACAACGCCGTTGGAAAATACGTAATGGTTGATATTTTAAAACCGGAAATGGACCTGGTTAAAGAAAAGACCGGAACAAATTAATAAAAGGAGGCACAAATGCTACAGAACTGGAATGATGTAACCTTAAGTGAACGTAACAATATTGTTTTCGAAGGCAGAAATCAAAATTACGGCGCTTATGAGTTAAGACAAAACTATAATAAGCGTATTACGTTTATTATTGGTGGTATGCTTGTATTTTCTTTAGCCTTATTGGGCGTAAAGAAATTTATGGATAGGCCAAAATCTGAAGAGGTTACAGAAACCTTAAAGGTTGAACAAATTGATCTAACGCCTCCTCCACCAATTGAGGAAGTGCCACCACCGCCGCCGCCACCACCGCCGCCACCAATGGTTGAGATGGTTAAATTTACGCCTCCGGTAATTAAAGATGATGCTGTTGAAGAAGAGCCTCAAAAATTACAGGAAGAAGTAAAAGAAACACAGGTTGGTACTAAAGATCAGGAAGGTGATAAAGATATTGTTGCCCCGCCTACAGAAGTAAAAGGGCCAACAGAAGCTGCGGCTCCTGAGATCTTTACAATTGTGGAAGAACAAGCTGAGTTTCCCGGAGGTCTTGGAGAAATGGGTAAATTTATCAGGGATAAACTTCAATACCCTGCTATGGCTCGTGAAGCTGGGATAAGCGGAAAATGTTTCTTGAAATTCGTTGTTAATGAGAATGGTGACATTAGTAACGTAGAAATTTTAAAAGGAGTTCCTGGCTGTTCAGACTGCGATAAAGAAGCTATGCGTGTTGTTAAATCAATGCCTAAGTGGAAAGCTGCAAAAATGACCGGACGTGCGGTAAAATGTTACTTTAACTTACCTATCAGTTTCAAAATTCAATAAATAAATTCTTAATATTTAAAAAGCCATAACACCTCGTGCGTTGTGGCTTTTTTTATAAGTTTTTTAAATCTCTAAAACCTGTCTCTTCGAGTAGTGAAGAATGAGCGTATCGAGAAGGACCCGAAACAGTTCTTGATACATCGCGCCAAAAGCGCACCACTCGAACTGACAGAAAATTGTGATAAAAAATATAATTATGAAACCAATCTTAAATTCCGTTACCGTGTGGTCTGGTGCATTCATGATCATTATAGTGTTGGCAGGTGCAATTGCATTTGCGTTTACAGACCTTATGAGCGATAAGTTGTATGGCGGCAAACGTACCGGATTTATTATCATGCTGTTTGCTTATGCCATTTACAGGGGCTTTCGTTTATATCAAACAGTAAAATATAAAAGCAGAAATGAAGAATAAAAAGAGTTTCAGGTTTCTTGTTTCTTGTTTCCTGACAGGTTTATCTTGTGTCTTATGTCTTGCGTCTTGTATCTTTTTTTATGGTTGCGATAACTATTTCAAAAATGATTACAGCGATAACTCGCCAACCTCGGGCAAATTAAAAGTATATTATGATGAAGGCCTGCAACAGCATATTGTTAACCAGGTGTATACTTTTGAAGCTTTTTATCCAGAAGCCCACATCGAAATTTTTCCAACTTCAGAAGACCAGGCCGTACAGGCTTTGTATAATGATAGTTGCGAGGCCATTGTTATTTCAAGACAATTAAATGCAAAAGAAAAACAAGCATTTGCTTCTAAGAATTACACAGTTGTTCCAACCGCGGTAGCTAAAAGTGGCGTTGCGCTGATCACAAATAAAAACACCGGTATTAGTAAACTAACGTTTGAGGAAGTGACGGAGCTATTAACCAATCCGCTTACCATGAAGGATTCTACAGGTAACGAAATAAAATTAAATGTTATTCTTGATAAAAATAATTCAGCTGTTGTACATTATTTGATCGATTCACTTTTAAAAGGAAAAAAATTATCGGCCAACTGTTCGGTATTAAATTCTTCATTAGAGAGCATTAATTATGTCGCGCAAAATAAAAATACCATTGCTTTTATTGATTTTGCATGGTTAAGTGATGTTGACGATTCTATTTCAAAAGCAAATAAAGATCTCATAAAATTTATGGCCATTAGTAAACCAAACACAAATACGTTTGAATGTCCAAATCAAAGCAGCTTTAAACTGGGAACATATCCTTTTACAAGAACAGTTTACGTCATGAAAAAAACAGGTGAGTTTACCCTTGCAAAAGGCTTTGAAACCTTTGTGGCTGGTCCAAAAGGACAAAACAGTTTTTTAAAACAAGGCTTGTTACCAACAAAACAACAGGAAAGAAGTATAGAAGTGAAAATGGGGCAATAATTGTTCTTTATTTACCTCCTAAAAAATGCTAAAAACAGGCATTGATAATTAATTGGTACCTAACTTGCAATACAAATTATTGTGTTATTTTTACAAAGATTTATAAATACAATGAAAAAAACGATCATACTAAGTGCAATGACCTTAACCGGTTTTTTAAATGCACAAACCTTACAGGAAGCAGTTGCTAAAACCGAGAACGAACGCTTTGCAGCAGCGTCAGCAGACTTTCGCGCTTTAATTAAAAAAGACCCAACCAAAGGTGAAAATTATTTTTACTATGGCGAGAATTTTTTCAAAGACGATCAGGTAGATAGCGCTAATATTTTTTATAATAAAGGTATTGAAGCTAACGCTACTTATCCTTTAAATTATACAGGCTTAGGAAAAGTATTATTGGCAAAAGGTAATTTGGCTGACGCTAAAACCCAATTATACAAAGGCGTTGCTTTAGGTGCAAATAAAAATGCTGAGTTATTGCGTAAAACTGCAGAGGCCTGGTTAGCAACAGATACTAAAAACCCTGATGAGGCTTTGCTTCAAATTAACGCCGCTATTAAATTAGAACCAAAAAATCCTGAGAACTATATTATTTTAGGTGACGCGCAACTGGAAAAAAATCCAACGGATGGTAGTGGACCAATTAAAAGCTATAAACAAGCAACTACATTAAATCCAAAAAACGCCAAAGGAATTTTGCGTGAAGGAAAATTATACCAACGTGGCCGTAACTATCAATTAGCAATTGATAAATATAAGGAAGCCGTTGCGATCGATCCTACATTTGCGCCCGCATACAGAGAATTAGCTGAGGTATATTCATTATACCAACAACACACAAAAGCTATTGAAAATTGGAAAAAATATTTAGAATTAAATAACAGTGATGAAGCGCGTTACCGTTTTATGAGCTCATTATTTTCTAACAAACAATATCCCGAAGCTATTACCGAATACGAAGGCTTAAAAAAACAAGGCTTCAAAAACCTTTATTTAGAGCGCCTTGCAGGCTATAGTTATTATGAAACAGGAAACAAAACAGACCCTGAAGCATATAACAAAGGTTTAAATTCAATTGAAAATTTCTTTCAAATGGCTGGACCAAACTTTAAATATTTATACAACGATTATAAATACAAAGGTTTATTACTTTCTAAATTAGGAAAAGATTCTTTGGGGTTATTAGAAATGGAAAAGGCTATTGTGCTTGATCCCGCTGCTAGCGGCGAGTTAAATACAGACATCGCGAACATTTATTACAAAGCGAAAAAATATGATATGACGATCAAAGCTTTTGAACGTAAAATGAACGGCGATGTTAAAAACCTTACCAATAACGATTTCTTTAGTTTAGGCCGCGCTTATTATTTTTCAGGTGGAAACATACAACGTGAAGCAGCGGGTATAAAAGACGCTAAACAAAAGGAAAAGAAAGAGGCAGAGGCAAAACCATTTTTTATTAGTGCGGATTCTGCCTTCTCACAGTTAACACGTTTAAGCCCAACCTGGGCGGTAGGTTATTTCTGGAGAGGAAAAGCAAATGTTCAATTAGACCCAACTAACGAAAAAGCATTAGCTAAACCACATTTTGAAAAAGCAATTTCTTTAGTTAAGCCGGAAGAAAAAACAACGCCAACCTATAAAAACAATATGATAGAGGCGTTGGAATATCT
>JBDSFC010000237.1:0-4597 GCA_039919745.1 Bacteroidia bacterium
AGCAGGGACTTACGCTTTATATACAATACCAAATAAAGATAGCTGGGAAATTATGTTATACAAAGATCTTACTTTAGGTGGAAACGTAGCTGATTATAAAAAAGAAAATGAGCTAGTACATTTTGTAGTTAAACCGGCGCATATGGGTGATGATAAAGTGGAAACTTTTTCAATTGACTTATCTGACATGACCTCTACATCTACAAAAATTGAGTTAGTGTGGGAAAAAACACGCGTCGCAATTAATGTGGTTGCTGATATTGATGCTAAAATGGTAAAAAGTATTGAAACTGCTTTAGCAGCTGATACACGTCCATACTTCCAGGCTGCAAATTATTATTATGACACAAATAAAGATCTTGCAAAAGCATCTGAGTGGGTTGATAAAGGAATTGCCAATAACCCAAAAGCATTTTGGATGGTGATGTTAAAAGCAAAAATACAGGCAAAACAAAAAGATAGCAAAGGTGCTGTTGCAAGTGCCGAACAAGTTATTACTTTAGCTACAGAAGCAAAAAATGATGATTATGTTGCACAGGCAAAAAAATTAATTGCTGAAAATAAAAAATAATTCTGTGTCATCCTGAGCGGAGTCGAAGGATACTTATTAAAACAAAAAAGCCTCGCTGTAATAGTGAGGCTTTTTTATGTAATTTAATTTTACTAATAAATGAAACTTTAATTAAATTATCTATAAAAAGTCTCTTATCTTAGTCTTTAAAATATCTTCAATAGACATTTGTTTGAAGCTTTGTATTAACATTATGCCCTCTTGTAAATCCAACTTCATTTGTTCTATAGTTTTACATCTCTTTTCATAAAATACCATACCGTCTGTATACGGTCCTTCAATAATACATATTCGGAAACCAGTGTCTTGTGTAACCTCCGCTGTTGGATACCACCCAACATCAACACTAAAATCTAAAATATCATGTATTATATAATCAATACAAGTAATATCCTGAGTTAAATGAAACCATTGTTCTTCAAGGGGCACATTTTCCTCGAGACTAATTTCTTTGAATGGTTTACCGTCAAAAATTTCTAATCCAAAATATTCCATACAGTATTATTAGGTAATTCTAGATTTCCGTTTATTAAAAAACAATTGAATAACAAACGCAAAGAACATTACCAACAAACAACCAATTACGTTTAACCACAAAAACGCCGTGAGATCAACTATCCACGCATATACAATAAATGCTTCAGCAATTAAGGCTGCGTAAAATACAGCTGTACCTCCTACCCATTTCATGTAAAAAGCAACTAAAAATATTCCAAGAATGGTTCCATAAAATAAAGAGCCTAAAATGTTTACCGCTTCAATTAAATTACCCAAACTACTCGCATAAAAGGCAACTACGATACAAAATAATCCCCATGCTAAAGTGATCCATCGCGATGCGGATAAATAACCTGCATCACTTTCGCTTTTTTTGAAGATCCTTTTATAAAAATCAACTACAGTTGTAGAGGCTAATGAATTTAAACCACTGGCCGTAGACCCCATAGCTGCCAAAAAAATAATAGCGATCAATATTCCAACTATGCCTACCGGCAATTTTTGTGTAACAAAACTTAAGAACACATAATTGGTATCATTTGTATCTGCCTTTGGATCGTTCTTTTTCATTAAAGACATCACCTCTTTTTTTATGACAATTGCTTTTTTATCTGCTTCCTGAACTTTAAGCCTGGCAATTTCAATTTCGGTTTCATCCTTCTTATGCACTGCTGTTACAAGCTTTTCAACTTCCTTTCTTTTTTCGTTATTGAGCAAAGCATAATTTTGTTCAAGTCCCTTATAAGTTTCTTTGTAAGAACTACTTTCGATCTTATTTACTTCTACTTTATTAAAGAATACAGGAGGTTGATTAAATTGGTAAAAGGTAAACATCAATACACCTATCAATAAAATAAAGAACTGCATTGGGATCTTTACCAATCCATTCATGATCAAACCTAAACGACTTTGCGTAACAGAACTTCCTGTTAAATAGCGTCCCACTTGTGATTGATCGGTACCAAAATAAGAAAGCTGTAGAAAAAAACCGCCAATAATACCTGACCAAATATTGTAACGGTTATTAAGATCAAAAGTAGTATCAATAGCATTTAAACGGTTCATCTTTCCGGCAATATGCAAGGCATCAGTAAAACTTACATTTTCCGGAAGCAAATGCACAACCATATATGCAGCTAAAAATAAACCGCCAAAAATAATGCTCATTTGCAAAACCTGTGTATAGGAAACAGCCTTTGTTCCACCATACACTGTATAAACAATTACTACAAGACCATTAAAAATAATAGTGTAAAAAATATCTACATTTAAAATAGTAGATAATATAATGGCAGGTGCGTAAATAGTTATACCGGTTGAAAGGCCACGCTGTAATAAAAATAAAAATGCAGTGAGTGAACGGGTTTTATTATCAAAACGATTTTCTAAAAATTCGTAAGCTGTAAATACTTTTAATTTATTGAACATTGGAATGAAGGTGATACACAAAACCACCATTGCCAGCGGCAAACCAAAATAGAATTGTACGAAACGTAATCCATCACTATAACCTTGTCCCGGCGCTGAAAGGAATGTAATTGCACTGGCCTGGGTTGCCATAACAGAAAGGCCAACATGATACCAGGGTAATTTTCTATCTGCTAATAAATATCCGTCAATGTTTTTTGTACCGCGGCTTTTCCAGATACCATATAAAATGATAAACAAAAGTGTAATGCTTAATACTAACCAATCTATTAAGCTCATTTAAAATATTGTGTAAAAAAATAAAGAAAAACAATAACCAGGATCAGCACACCAATAACCACTGCATATACGTTGCTCCATTTTTTCATTTTATAGAAGTTATTTATTTTGTGGTAAGCTTAATAAATTTACAAATAATCTATAAGCACCGGGAATGCCGGCTGGCAATTCTCTAAAGAAAACCAAACCTGTATATACAAAATTACCTTTACCTGATTTGGCAATGATCAAACTTCCATCACTGGCTTTCTCACCCGGATCGGTAATAGAAAAAATAGTTTCATATTGCTTATCAATTTCTGTAGCAAAATAAATTCCACGTTCCTGGATCCAGCCATCAAAATCTTTTGTAGTAATTACATTCGGAAAATTTAAAGCAGAGTGTTTTTCGTTACTGAATTTCATTTCTGCTTTTTCATCTGTAACCCTGTCTCTTGAAATAGTGAATGGAAATGGACCAATATTTGCTTTTACAGGGCCAATACGGTTATTGGTATTGTATTGAACAATTAAATTACCACCATTTTTCACATAATCCATTAATTTATTATAATGAATTTGTAAACGATCATTTGTATTATACGCGCGAATCCCAGTAACAATAGCATTGTATTTTGATAAATTCTCGTTCAATAATAATTCATCGGTTAACATGGTAACATTGTAGCCTATTTGTTTTAAAGCCGCGGGCACATCATCACCAGCGCCGGCAATGTAGCCAATGTTAGTTCCTGTTTTTTTAAGATCTACATTTACCAAGCCTGCTTCGGCATCACTTAAAATAAACTGGTAGGGAATATGATCATACTCAATACGTTTTATACTTTTATTATAGGAATTATTATTTGATGTTACAGTAGCTTCCAGTTTGCCGGTAGCAGCATTTTTATCTGCTGTAACAGTTGCTTCGACAACTACTTCATCGTTTTTGCTTTTTAATTTAATGTTAGCGTCTTTAATAACAATATTCCAACCTGCACTGGCTTTTAAATTTAAAACACCTTCAAAATTATTCTGATTAGCTTTAACGGTCAATAAAATTGTTTTAGGACTCGCATCATTAAACACAAATACTTTTTCTGAGATATTTACAGTAACAGGTGGTAAAACTTCAAATGGCCTGTATATCTCGCCTTTAACGGGATCTGTATACTTATAAACCAGGTCGCGACTAATCTTTAAATTCAGATCCAAAATAGTAATATCGAAAACAATTTTTTGTGCAGCATCATTCTCCGGCTTACCAATTAACGAAGCATCTTTTACTGTGTAAATGCCAACATCATGTTTTTCGTTTAACCAATATGGATTTGAATACGATGCAGCAGAGAGCTTTTCTTTACGTTTGAATGTATACATTTCATTTGGCTTCAAAGCCAGTGAGGTTGTAGTATCACTTTGTAAATAATTAACCTTATTTAATTTTACTTCGTTCTTATTACGGTTAACAATTTGTACTATCACGTTTGCGTCTTGTCCGGGAATGGCAATATAATCAGCAGCAAATGCTTCTAACCATAAACCTGAACAACCTAATAAAAGAGTCTCTGTTTCTTTTAATTTCTGTTTTTTCCAGTATTTAAGATTTGAATCTTTTTCATCAAGGGCTAATAATTGTTTATAGATAGGAACTAATTCAGGAACTGAATTTTCGGGAGACGAAGCATTAAATTTCTTAATACATTCATCAATTGCTTTCTGAATTTTTTCTGTTCCTTTTAAGCGGTTCCAACTTGTATTAATACCTTCAAAAATATCATTCTTAGCGCTATCGCCTTTTAATAATTTAAAATATTCTAAATTCGATCCGCGTTGTTTACC
>JBDSFC010000252.1:0-2943 GCA_039919745.1 Bacteroidia bacterium
GAGCGTTGGTTTACACATGCTACACCAACCTTATTTAACGCGGGTACGCCAAAACCGCAAATGAGCTCATGCTTTTTATTACAGGTTAAAGACGATAGTATTGATGGTATTTACGATACATTAAAAATGTGTGCTAAGATCTCTCAAAGCGCAGGTGGTATTGGTATCAACATTCACAACATACGTGCTACAGGTTCATACATTAAAGGAACTAACGGAACCAGCAACGGAATTATTCCGATGTTGAAAGTATATAACGAAACCGCACGCTATGTTGATCAGGGCGGCGGAAAACGTAAGGGATCTATAGCTGTTTATCTTGAACCGTGGCATGCAGACATTTATGATTTCTTAGACATCCGTAAAAATCACGGTAAAGAAGAAATGCGTGCAAGAGATCTGTTTACCGCACTTTGGATCCCGGATCTTTTCATGAAACGTGTAGAAGCTGAAGGCGAATGGAGCTTAATGTGTCCTAACGAGTGCCCGGGCTTAAGTGATTGCCACAGCGCAGAGTTTGACGCATTATATACTAAATACGAATCTGAAGGAAAATTCCGTAAACAAATTAAAGCACGCGAATTATGGGCAGCCATTATCGACGCGCAAATTGAAACCGGTAATCCTTACATGTTATTTAAAGATGCCGCTAACTCAAAATCAAACCAACAAAATTTAGGCACTATTAAATCATCTAACTTATGTACTGAGATCATCGAGTACACAAGCGCTGACGAAGTAGCTGTTTGTAATTTAGCATCTATTGCTTTACCACGTTTTGTAGACGAGAAAGCAAACACATTTGATCACAATAAATTATTTGAGATCACTTACCATGCTACAATTAACTTAAATAAAATTATTGACCGTAACTACTACCCAATTCCTGAGGCGCGTAAATCTAATTTACGTCACCGTCCAATTGGTTTAGGTGTGCAAGGTTTGGCTGATGCATTTATTTTAATGCGTTATCCTTTTGAAAGTGATGAAGCTAAAAAATTAAATTCAGAAATTTTTGAAACAATTTATTATGCTGCATTAACAGCAAGTAAAGACCTTGCAAAAATTGAAGGTGCTTACGAATCATACGAAGGTTCTCCTGCATCAAAAGGCATCTTCCAGCACGATATGTGGAATGTAACACCAAGCCCGCGTTGGGAATGGGATACATTACGCGAAGAGATCGCGAAATTTGGTATCCGTAACTCATTATTGTTAGCGCCAATGCCAACTGCAAGTACTTCTCAAATTTTAGGTAATAACGAATGTTTTGAACCATATACCAGCAATATTTACACACGCCGTGTATTAAGCGGAGAGTTTGTGGTAGTGAACAAACATTTATTACGCGATTTAGTGAAATTGGGTATCTGGAACGATGGCTTAAAAAATAAAATTATTGCAGCTAACGGTTCGGTACAAAACATTGCAGAAATTCCTGCAAACATAAAAGAGCTTTACAAAACGGTTTGGGAAATTAAACAACGTACCATTATTGATATGGCCGCAGACCGTGGCGCTTATATTGATCAATCCCAATCATTGAACTTATTTATACAAGACGCTAACTTTGCAAAAATGAGCTCTGCACACTTTTACTCATGGAAAAAAGGTTTAAAAACAGGTATGTATTACTTACGTACTAAAGCAGCAGCAGATGCTATTAAGTTTACGGTAGACCAGGATGCTTTACAAAAACCGGTATTTGTTTTAGGAAACGAAGACCAGTTATTAGTAGACCGTGGCCAATCGCACATTTTAACTTTCGAAGAACAACAAGCACAATTAAGCTGCTCGTTAGATAACCCGGAAGATTGCGAAGCTTGCGGAAGCTAAGCGCTACGAATTACTAATTTGTACGAATAATACAAATCTGTATTAAGGAGTGCGGCCGAGACGCAGCAACTGTCACCCTGAGCGGAGTCGAAGGGCGGAACAAAAAGAAAAATTAATAACAAAAAATATAAAAAGCCTCTCTAATTAATTTGGAGAGGCTTTTTTATGAAATTTTCTACATGAGAGTTGTACCTTTTTGTTTAAAATCAATTATGTACGTTAATTATTGTAATTTTATAATGATGTTTAAAAAAGCTTCCTTCTTTATTCTTATAATTTTGTCCTCTTGTAATTATACTACTGAACCAGTAAGTAAATCTCCTAAAGAAGTTTTAGAAGTAAAAGAAAAACCTAAGAATTGTGTGCTAATAGCAGATACTTTTTCTTTTAAAGGAATTAAGATTAGTGACGATATAACTTATATAAAGAAAAAATACACTTTAAAAAAGTTGCCTAATTTCAAGTTTCAACGCCCGGAATCAAAATATAGTTTAGTATGGGACACAATTATAATTCCTGATTTTCCAGGAGTTATAAAATATGAAATTAAGTCATTAAGAAATTTAACCGTATTTGGTAATGAGATATCGGCTTTAACTATTTCTACTTATAAAAATAAAATATATAATATTGAAATTAGTGTTTTAGAAAACGAAAAAGATTTTAATTTTACGAATATCATGGGCAATCTTGCTGAAAAATATAATGCAAAGGCTTGTATAAACTATATGGATGAAGTTACAAAAGTGGCTACGCTTGGCGACTTAAATCTTTCAAATAATAAATTATCAATTCGCGCTTATATAACAGAGTCCAATATTAAATATTATAAAAGCACTCTATTAGGAAGTGAAGTATTTAAAAATAAAGAAAAACAAATCTCATATAAACTTCAATTTCGAATTGTAGTTACAGATTTGATATCTTTAAAATATATAGACAATGAGCACGAAAAATTAGATTTAGAAAAAGAAAAAAAGGAAAAGGAAGATTTCTAAATATTTATCTCAATATGGTTTTTCGAAATTACAAATTAAATATCATTTAAGCTTTTCCTCTCCCGTCCTTTATTCACCTATCCTCCCCCCAATCCCCATCCAAAGGGGG
>JBDSFC010000362.1:0-3077 GCA_039919745.1 Bacteroidia bacterium
GGTTCAAAACGCATAAATCCCGGAGGGGCGATATCTTCATCAATATCATGCACATTTGTATATGTGTGATGAATTACGTTGTGTTGAATTCTCCAGTTTAAAGAGTGACCACCTAAAAAGCTGATAGTGATATACCCAAGGAAACGGTTTAATTTGGTGTTTTTGCTGTAGCTGCCGTGATTTGCATCATGCATTACACAAAGACCAATACCAGCCATTGCAAAACCCATTACTGCAGAAAGAAGAAGCCATGCCCATTTACTCTCAAAAACGTTTAAAGTGATCAGTAAGTAAGGAACAAAGTAAGCAGCAAACATAAATGCTGTTTTAAGGTACATGTTCATATTACCGTTTTTGCTCAAATTATTGTCTCGGAAGTAAAAATCAACTCGTTTTTTACATTCGGTGTAAAATTGACGGTTCGTATTGTTGAACCGAATAACATTTTGGTTACTCATTTTTAATAAAATTTAATTGTGTTTTTTAGCAATGTAAAGATAGCATTTGGATCGAGATTATGAAAATTATTTGTTAATAATATTAACAATAAAATTTTTATAATTTACTGAATCGTTATATTTTCGCAAAACAAGCGAAAGCGTGGTTTGTCCTGTTGACAAGGCTTCCAGGTTGAAGTCAATTCCTTTTTCCACACCATGCCAAACAGCTCCCCAATTTTTTATTTTTAAATGATCGTAGTTTTCGCCTAATTGCCATAAATGCCCGCTGGAATGATCTTCGGGCAGGTTAATTTTAAATTTGTCACCATTTTGTATTACATTAACAACCGGCGATTCATCTTTTATTTGCTGTAAACTGCAAGATTGAAGGCACAAAAAAATAAAAAACACCTTAAAAATGGTATATCCTTTTTTTAACATAAATTGAATTTAAATAGAGGTGTAACGTTTTCTAAAATACCATTCCACAGAAAGAAAAATTAAAATTACCCAAAATAACCATTTAAGATCTATCAATAAAGTTGTATTATTTTGAGAGTAGGTAATTGGTTTTATTTGTTCATTCTTTAAGATCTCTTTTTCTAAATTATCTAATTCGTTCTTATAAAATAATTTGCCGCCTGTTCGTTTTGCCATTGTATTTAGAACCTGGTGATTAGCAACAGTATTAAGCTTTTCAGAAACAATTTCTTTTACGTGAATGCTGCCTTGTTTTATAAATAGCTCACTATTCACTTTTACTTTGGCTACATATTTATATTCACCAAATGGTAATAAACCAATATTTAATTTATAAGAATCTGCTGTTTTGCTTACGGTATAATTAAATTTTTTTCCTTCAGGATTTGTAAGGATTAAAGAAACATCCGGCTCGTTAATTAATTCATAACTTTTATTATAAACCTCTGCTCCAATTTCTATATTTTCATTTTCGTTAATTGTTTTTGGCGCAATGATCCTAAAAAAACTTTTATCGCTTTTAACTGATAAATACTGAACGGATTTACTGATCAATTCATTAAATAAATTATGATTAGTGTGTTCGGCAAAATCACGCATCTTCCATTTCCACAAACCATCGCCAATAAAAACAGCATTTTTTAATCCGTTAATTTCTGATAAAATAAGAATAGGATTGTTTGTTTCAACCATCCCAATTCGTTGATCAATTAAAGCGTTGCTACCATTGCCCATAACATAACTTCCAAAAAAAGTTTTTATTGCAGGCATTTCTTTAATGAATTTTTTTAAGTCAGCGCTAATTGTAAATAAGCCAAACGATGAATTGATATGCGCTTCAGCATCATTAAATTTATTTAGAGCCGACAAGATCTTTACACCCGGTAAATTTTCTCCTGATGCCGGATTAATGATCCACAAAGGAATAGAACTTAACTTGCACTCATTTACAATTGGATTTTGATTCGTTAACGGACCGTGTAAAATAATTAAACTGTATTGTTTTAAAGGCTTTTTAAATTCAGATGTTAAACCATATTCCACTTCATAACTCGTACTATTTGTTATAGCATCTTTTATCGCTGCAATATCAGGGTGGGGGGCGGTAGCAAGTAATAGAACTTTTTCTTTATTATCGATCACATCAATAACAAATGTTTGCTGATTATTTAAAGTGTTTTTTTCACCATTTAAAATAGTAACCCTTGCCGCATATTTAGAGATTCCAGCTGTATTGGCATTAAATGTAAAGTTGCAGGCAGCTAAAAAATTCTCTGAATTTATTTTTAAAGTTTGTTTTGCTTTTTCAATTTGATTTTGGAACAGGGATACTTCAATGTCTTTACCAATAAAATTTTTTGCTGATACAATTACTTCTGCAGGAAAAATATTCCCTAAATAAGCTACCTGGTTGTGATTGATCTTTTGAATAGCTACATCTTTTATTTCGCTTGTATCGCCAAGCGCAACAGGGTAAACAGGAAAATTTAATTTTTCAGAAGCATAGATCGGATTAGCACCTTTGTTATAAATGCCATCACTTACAATTACTAAAGCGCCAATATTTTGGTTGGAGAAATTATTTTCGATCTCAGAGATCAAATTAGAAATATCGGTTTCTTTTTCTATAAACGTTGGCTCTTCTTTTGAACTTGTAGCTTTGTTGCCGAATAAAATAGTTTTTACTTCAAAATTTTTAGAGATGTTATTTTTAAACGTTGACAGCTTTGCTAAAAGATCTTTTTTAATTTCCTGGCTATCTTTTTGCATTATCATAGAAGACGAATTATCTATGGCTAATAAAATAACAGGGTTTTGAGTTTCGTTTTTTATTTGCTTTAGAAAAACAGAGAGCAAAAAAAGCGTTATTAACGAAACACTTATGAAACGCGAAACAAATAAAAAATAAATTACTGTTTTTGGAACGTCGGTATTTTTTTTGTTCTTATAATAAAGCAGTGCGGCCACTATTAAGCCAAAACAAAAGCTTAATAAAAAAAAATACCAGGGACTATTAACTATTATTTTTGAAAACAATTTTAGTTTAAAATTAATTCATTAAGTAAGCATACCGCCACATACATTAATGCATTGGCCGGTAACATAAGCACTCATATCACTTGCAAGAAAAAGAGTAACGTTAGCTACATCCTCAGT
>JBDSFC010000365.1:0-6927 GCA_039919745.1 Bacteroidia bacterium
GTAGTAACAGTAAACCAGGTAATGACGGCTGCTACAAGCACTGCCATCACACACGGTTTCCACTTTACAGGTATGGAAAATCATATTGGCGGACAGACTGTGGTTTACAGCAGCCGTTTTACACCAGACCCAAATGATATAACAAAAGGTACTACTGATATTTTAGCTTACGATTTTGGCAGCAGTACGGTAACACCACAGGAATATATTTTATACAGCATTTACGGTTGCGGTAATACAGAAACTGGCGAATTACAAATTTCGCCTAACGGTAACAAGCTTGCCTGGTACCAGCACGATAAAAACATTTCCGGTTTTAAAACGCGCACCGGTTACATTTATACTATGCCGTTAAGCCCTAATAAAATTGCGTTAAATGCTACAGTAGCCGTACAATCTATAAGCAGTGCCGGAAATTACGGCAATGGCGCGCTGGAGTTTATGACAAACAACAGTGATATTTTGTATGCTCAGCGTGGAATGTTTAAAGAAGGCCCGGGAGCACAGAAATACGATAAAAATATTTGGAAGTACGACCCTATTGCTTTAACCGAACTTGCAATAAACCCCGATAATTTAATAACTCCAACCAACATTAGTTATTTATTTGGTGAAATAAAAAGAGGTTCAGACGGAAGGTTCTATATTCCAAATATGGGAACACCTGCAGATAAGATCCACTCTTATACTGGTGCAGCCTGGACAGGGACTGTAAATGTGAACGAAGCTGCTTATGAATTTGCATCTGCCCTGCCAACACAGGTATTTAAGATGTTTGCCGATCCTACACAGACAGTTTCTGCTTACGAGCGTTTAATAGGCGCCAAAGAATACGAATTAAAAGATCATTTGGGCAATGTAAAAACCGTTATATCAGATGAGAAGTATTTTGCCGATCTGAATACAAACAACCAAATTGACAATACGGATGACTTTACACCTAAGGTATTAAACTATAACGATTACTATGCCTTTGGCATGGCTCTACCGGGCCGCAAATATACCGCCGGAAGTGAATACAGGTATGGGTTTAATGGAAAAGAAAATGATCTCGAAAATGGAGGCAGGCAAGATTATGGACTAAGAATATATGATCCTTCTATTTGTAAATTTTTAAGTATTGACCCTTTAGCAAAGGATTATCCATGGTATACACCATATCAATTCGCTGGCAATAAACCTATTCAGAATGTAGATTTAGATGGAGGGGAGGAATTGAATGCTGCTAACACAGGCAATGTAACCCCTACTAATAACAACGAGAAACAGGGGCCGGAAATCCGTGAAGAATGTGAAGGTAAAGATTGTCAAACAATTAGAGGACCAGTTAATGATGCAGGTGGGGGAGGTTATAATGTTAAAATACCAAAAACAGCCGAAATAATATCATATGAGCTACAGGAAGTCGCTAAAGATGTTACCGTTAAAGCAACAACAGTATTTTCTATCAATGAAAATGGCGAATCGAATTTATATTTTTGGGAACCAACCCTTAATGCTTTCTATAGTCATACAAAAAATGAAGTTTTTGGCGGCGAAGGAGTAGCTGTTGTAAATGGTTATATGAACACAACTTGGGGGACGACTTGGGGATCGCCTTCTCAACCCGGCTATGCTACCGGCCTTAGTTATGGTAATAGTCAGAATGTTATAAATACCGCTGTCGCTATTGGAGGAGCCGCTCAAATTGGTTATTTAGGAGTTAGGTTTGGAATTAGTAAATTTGTATCCTATAGATTAAAATCACATTTAGCTTATGCAATGGAAAATTATGCTTTAACTCAGAGACAAAGTTTTGCAATTAGTTTAGGGAAAATGCACCCAAATACTGCAATTGGAAATCAAATTGATGACTTATTTAAAATAAGAGTTAAAAGTGACGTTTGGCTAAAACCATTTACAAATGTTACCGGAAGATTTAAATTTGGGCCTGATGTATATAACAAAACATTTAAATTGTGGTGGGACGTCACCACTCCTCCAGAATGGCAAAAACATCTAAATAAATATAGTTCAAGTTTTGGCGACGGTAAATCTTTATTTTGGAGATAATGGAAGAAAACGAAAAAAGAATAGTTATAAAAAATTTAAGAAAAAAAAGCGACGCTGGTGATAAAATAATTGAGGCGACTTTTTCTATGAAATATGTCTTAGATTATATTGAAGTATCGAATGAAAAAATAAAAAAAAATGATTTTATCGATTGTGATTTTAATGCCGCGCAATTTAAATCAGTCGAGTTTTGTGATTGTACATTCCAGAAAATAGTTTTTTCTGACGCACGTTTTATTGGTACTAATATTTTAAAAAGTTATTTTGAAAAATGTATTTTTAACGATACTGCATTTATTTTAAAAGAAAATAAAATAACTGAAATAATCAGCAGCACGTTTGCCAATTGCTCTTTTTCAAATTTAGTGTTAGATTATACGTTATTTAAAAATTGTAAATTTATTAATTGTAAAATTAAAAACACTGATTTTAATGGATCACGTTTTGAAGACGTTGTGTTTAAAGGGAAAATATCCGATTCATTTTTTAGAGCGAAGATCAAACATTTGCCTATTTATAGTTTGTTTGCTAAACTATCGGGAAAGGTAATTAATAGCGATCTACTGTTAAATAAAATGGCTAATGTAGATTTTGTGGATTGCGAATTGGACGGAAACAGTTTTTGCGATGGAATAGATTTATCAAATTGCAAATTTCCAAATAGTGAAAGATATTTGTTTGTTAAGGATGTAACTCGCACCTATACAGATGCATTTAATTATATAAATGATAACTGGATTGGTGAGGATTTGAGATTAGCTAAAATTGTTTTCGAAAACATTTTAATGTCAAAATACAAAGGTGAAAATCAAATAAATGACTTTATTGATTTTGATATAATTACTGCTAACATAAATGGCAACTTCTCAAGAAAATTTAAGGAAGTTTTAGAAAGGCCGAACTCTTTGATGTAACCTGAAATTAAATTGCCAGAGCATATTTTTGTATTTTTACTAGAAAAAGGTTGCCTGGTTACGGAGTGAAAGGTATTAATGTAACTGAAGGAAAAGTTTCACTTGAATATACCAAGCCATAAATAATGAAAAAAACTCGGATAATTATTCCCTATTCTCAAAACGAAAATAAGAATATAGTTGCTAAGTTCTTTGCTTTGAATAATGTTTTGAGAGCACAGAAAAAATTTCTGCGCTATCGTTCGTAAACTCTCGTCCAGGAGAAGGTTATTATAAACTTTTAACAAAAGAAGAAAAAGCTATATTTGATGAAGCTTTTGAAAAAATCAGTAAAGAAGCTCCTTCTATAATAAATAAAAAATAAAAGAATGAGCAATGTAGTAGAAATTGATGGCGTAAATATATTTGAAAATCAAAATGGTGATATAATTCACCTTGATGACAAAAATATTTATAATTGCTTCGAACTACTCAAGACAAAAAAGATAAAAAGGATTAGTATTTTTACTTCATATATTGGAAAACCAAGTTATAATCTGGACAATTTGGATGTTTTTTCGGGATTCGATTTAGAAATAGATGAAATAATAGTTACTTCAGAAGTAATAAATGATTGGAGTGGCTTATACACTTTAAAAGGTTTAAAAAAATTAAGTGCAAATTGGCTCGATAATATTGTATTGGATTTTTCCAAAATAAAAAAATTAAACAGTATTTGGATTGATTGGAATAAAAAACAAACTAATTTGTTTAATTTATCGGACCTGCAAGAGTTGCAATTATGGAAATATAAACCAAAAAAATTTAATTTAGACGAGTTAAAAAAATTATCATCGCTACAAACTTTAGGAATATTTCAAAGTAATATTCAAAGCATAAAGGGCATTGAGGATTTAAGCTCATTAAAAAATTTAAAATTAGGGTACGATAAAGATTTAGAGATTTTATTTAGTGATTTTAAAAAACCGTTCAATAATATTGAGCAATTACATATTGAAGTGTGCAAAAAAATAAATTTAGATTTTATTAAATTATTTCCTAATCTTAAACGATTAAAAATATTTAACAATGGCAAATTAAAATCGTTGCGACCAATACTAGATGGGTTACCAAAACTTGAAGAAATTTTTATTGGCGAAACTATAATCGAGGAATCAGACAACGAGTACTATAAAAATTACCCCAATATTAAAAAATTCTTTTTTAAAGAGATGAAACATCATAAATTAAAACTCAATGATATAGGAAAGCCTTATTGATTATTTATTTTTTTGAATGTTTTTCTGAGGCAGAACTTTCTGAATTAACAGCAATAAAAAACCATGGCTTTTGACCTTGGCTTCTAATTACTTTTTATTTTCACTTACATTTCCAAGCATTTATTTTCTAAATAATCAATTCTTGAATTTGTATAGAATGGATTTTAAATTGAATATGTAATTTGTTTTCATATTATACTTAATCTTTATTTGATTCAATTAAATATTCATGTTCGGCTTTAGCCTCCTTTCTTAAACCAGTTCGCGCGGATTTGCAACTACGATTGTACGAAACCTTGAGTGCAATTAACCTTAATGAGTAATCATGCTTAAAGATTTAAATACAAAATTATCAATAATATTGTAATAAAACTTAAAATTACTCGTGCAGCTAATTTATTAAACAAAACTATTAAAAACCTAGCCCTCGACCTTTCAATAAAAATGTTCGTGAATAATAAAATTGCAATAGCTCCTAAAAGAATATTTTTAATTTGCATAATCATTTTTTAATAAAGTGATTCTTGGCTTCCTGGAATAAAAACAGAAACAGATTTTATTCAATTTGGATAGATACATTTTTTCATAGTAAAAGCAATTACAGTTAGGTTGCATTAAACTTTCAGGCATGTTTTAAATAAGTCTGCCATTGTACTTTCCTGAAACCATAAATAAATTAGCCTCGGCGATATACTATAGAGTTCCTACAAAAATTTTATCTGGGATAAATTGCAACAATAACAAATGTAGAATCTTTAAAAGAAGATATTTTACACAAAAGTTTTTCTTTTAAATAAAAAGCATGTTCATTCCCTTCACTTATCACATTGCAAGATTTATAATTTTCCGAAACCAAATTTATAATTTTTCTAATAGATGTTAAGGAATCAAGATGAGTCTTATAAATAATCTTCTCGATTGGCCGTTTTAAAATTTCCCCTATTTCATTTGTAGATAACACTTCAAAATTTATTTTTTTTGAAGCATTTTCGGGGATAATAATTGGATTGCCAAGAATGTAACTAGAAGTAAATAAAGTAAATCCCTCGTACTGCTTATAAATAATTTTATGAGAAGAATAATATTCTTCTAAAGAATTGGATTTTAATGTATCATTATTTAATAATATAATTTCATTATTGGATCCTGAATTATCACAAGAATAAAAAAGAAAAAGAAATAAGATATAGAATAGATTTTTTTTCATAAATTTATTTTGTAACATAGAACGTAGTCATCTACCAGCGAAAATCTATTCTATTTTATGCCCAGCCACTGGTATTATTGTCCAGCCATATACCCAATAATCATATTTTTTATCTCTATATCTTTTGTTAAGTGTTATCTTCTTACCTTTTATACCGCGTTTGCTTACAAGAAGCTTTTTTAGATAATTATATCTCTTCGCATTCAGTTTTTTATTTTCACTTTTAACATCAACAGAGTCATCCAGATAAATTGAAATCTTTGAAAATGTAAGAGAGTTCTTTTTAATGGCAGAATAAGAACTATCAAAATTATTTAACACTTTACCTTCGGTAATGCTATCTAACGCATAATTGTTAGAAGCAAAACTAAAGCGAAAAAACTGAACAGGTTGACTAAAACCGTAATTGAATCCTAGAAGAGTTATAAAGAATAATTTATTCATTACACTTCTATTTCGTTTTAAGTGGCTTTCGTATTTTTTTGACTCTATTATTTTTTTTAGTATCATTTTCTTGAGTTTTTGTTTTCGTAATATCTTTTCCTGTATCAATTTCTAAATTGGTTTTCCGAGATGTTCCACCTGCCTTTTCAGTAGCAACTCCATTTGGTTGGGTCGGACCAGGTTCCGGCATTACTATTTCGGTATATTCTCCAACAACAACAGGCACCTTGTTTTGCTGTTTTTGATTTAATGCAAATTTAAGTAAATCTGCGAAGTGAAATCCCTGAATTTGAGAAATAGAATTTGCTACAGACATTATATCATCTTCGTACATGCCAACAGGAATATCAATATATCTATCAATAAAACCCAATAAATGAAAGACTTCGTGAATTATTACCTTTGGGTCTTTCCCTCTCACAGACGCTTCATTGTGTCCAATTCCAGCACCACCTTCCATTCTTCCATTCATTTGAATTTTTCCATTTACTTTTACAACATTGTCTCCAGCTTGAAAACCAGGTATATCACCACTAATATCTTCAGTAAATTGATCAATTTTTGAGGGATCTATATTCTTGGCTGTATTAGATTGATCAACGCTCTTTGCATATACAAATTTCACATTTACTTTTACAATCCAAGTTTCTTTTGAACCATCCGCCAATGTTCTTTCGACTTCTCTAGCGGGATCAAAAGCTTTCATTTGGTTATTAGCATCAGTTACTAATTTATCATAATCAATTGCGTCATCTCCACCATAAATAAAAATTGTCGTCTCTAAGGTAACTTGCTTTTTATCATAATCTACAGTTAATCTACCATCTCTACCCCCTTCATCTTTAAAAATAATAGGATTATTAAACGTAAAATTATACGGAGTTAGCCCAGCATATTTTTTCATCATTGGGTCTAGGCTTAACCAACGGCAAATTCTAGCATCATAAATTCTATCTCCAAAGTCATAACTATTTCCTTTTCCTTCAATTTCATCATCTTTCTCTTGTCCGTTAAACCCATACCGGTATTCGTTTCCGGCGGTATATTTTCG
>JBDSFC010000373.1:0-3292 GCA_039919745.1 Bacteroidia bacterium
TTTTAAAACGCGCCAAAGAGCTTTCTGCACAAGGCAAAGACCTGTTTGGAACACCGACACTTGTTTTATTTTTAAAAAATAATTTTACCAAAACGGATTTTGAAAAAGATGAATTATTACTGGATAAATTTTCGAAACTGGATGATAATGACATTATAACTTCTGTAAAAGTTTGGGTAGACTGCGGCGATAAGATCTTAAGCAAATTATGTTCTAATTTATTAGACCGCAAATTGTATAAAATAGAAATGCAGAATACTTCAATTGCAACGTCTTTAAAAAATAATTTATTAGAAAAAGTTTGCGCCCAGTATAAAATAAGTCGTAAAGAAGCCGGTTATTTTGTTTTTACAGATGCCGTAAATAATAGTGCTTATAATGCCACCAACTTTAACATCAATATTTTAATGGGTAATGGTAAATTAATTGATGTGGCTGAGGCCAGCGACCAGCTCAATATTCAAAGCTTAAGCACCACCGTTACCAAGTATTTTATTTGTTATCCTAAAGACATTAAGATTTAACCCTTTAATACTGTTTATTGGGCATATTTTCTTGCAAAAAATGTAAATAAAATGTAATCTTACACCCTATTTCAAAACCTATGAACAATTACATTAAAATTAGCGTTTTATCTATAGTATTAAGCGCTTGCCACTCGTCAGATAACGAATTAAGTAACCTTGAAGCAAAAGCAAAAAAAGACACTATTGAATGTATTATGCCCACGCCAACTGAAGAAAAATTTGAATATGTAACCGAACAGTTTGCTGACCTTCGTGTGTTACGTTATAATGTAAAGGATTTTGATAAAATGTCGTTTGAAACAAAGACCCTTTTGTATTATTTATATGAAGCGGCGCAATGCGGACGTGATATTGGTTACGATCAAAACTATAAATACAATTTAGCGATTCGTAGAACTTTAGATGCCATTGTAACCAATCATAAAGCAGGAACAGACGAGGATCAATACCAGAAATTACTGGTATATACAAAACGTGTATGGTTTAGTAGTGGTATTCATCACCATTATAATATGGAAAAAATAATGCCGGAATGCTCGAAAGAATTTTTCCTTGAAGAAGCCAATGAATTAGACGCAGCTTTTTTACCATTATCCGTTGGCGAAACAAAAACACAATTCTTAAATTTTATTGCCAATCAAATATTCGATCCAAATATTGCTCCTAAAAAAGTAAGCCTGGATTCTAAAACAGACCTTGTAAAATCTTCTGCTGTAAATTTTTATGAAGGTGTAACTCAAAAAGAAGCTTCTGATTTTTATTCTGCACAAGTAAATAAAAGCAGCGATCAAAACCCTATGTACGGCTTAAATACCAAGCTTGTAAAAGAAAACGGGAAATTGGTTGAAAAGCAATGGAAAGTTGGTGGCATGTATACTGCTGCTATTGAAAAAATTGTTTTTTGGTTAGAAAAAGCAGCAACTGTTGCGGAAAATGATGCGCAAAAAGCAGCGTTAGAAAAACTGGCTAAATTTTATAAGACCGGTAGCCTTGTTGATTTTGATGAATACAATATTGCATGGGTAAACGATACAGCTAGTACTGTAGACGTTGTAAATGGTTTCATTGAAGTGTATAACGATCCATTGGGATATAAAGGTTCGTTTGAATCGGTTGTTTCTGTAAAAGATTTTGAGGCCAGTAAACGTATTGCAACTATTGGAAAAAATGCGCAATGGTTCGAAGATAACTCCCCTCTTCTTCCTCAACACAAAAAGAAAAATGTAAAAGGTATTTCCGCTAAAGTAATTAATGCGGTTGTGGAAAGTGGTGCTTCTTCACCAAGCACACCAATTGGTATTAACTTACCAAACAATGAGTGGATCCGCGAAACACATGGCAGTAAATCGGTTAACCTTGGAAACATTGTTGAAGCTTACGATCAGGCCGCCGGCGCCAATGTTGTAAACGAATTTTATTATAACGACGAGATAAAAGAACGTGTGAAAAAATATGCATCTCTTGCTGATAAATTACACACCGATATGCATGAAGTAATTGGCCATGCGAGTGGTGTTATTGAAAACGGTGTTGGCCAACCGGCTGAAACACTTAAGAATTACGCCAGTGCTTTGGAAGAAGGCCGCGCCGATCTTGTTGCTTTATATTATTTAATGGATCCAAAGTTGGTTGAATTAGGTGTTATGCCAACTGTAGATTGCGGTAAAGCCGCTTATGACGAATACATTACCAAAGGCTTAATGGTGCAGCTATCGCGTATTAAACCGGGTAAAGAAATTGAAGAAGCTCACATGCGTAACCGCAAAATGGTTGCTGCTTGGGTAGTTGAAAAAGGTGCCAAAGAAAATGTGGTTGAGAAAAAAGTAGAAAATGGCAAAACCTTTTTTGTAATAAATAATTATGACAAGTTGAGAGTTTTATTTGGCGACCTATTAAGAGAGATCCAACGTGTAAAATCTCAGGGTGACTACAAAGCCGGGCACGATCTGATCGAGAATTATGGTGTAAAAGTAGATCCAACCTTACATAAAGAAGTATTAGAGCGCTACTCTCATCTTAATATTGCGCCTTATGCAGGTTTTATTCAACCAAAATTAGTTCCTGTAATGGAAGGTGAAAAAATAATTGATGTAAAGATCGAGTATCCTAAAGATTTTACAACTCAGATGCTTGAATTAGGTAAAACTTACGGTTTACTACCTGTTTTAAACTAATTGCTAATAATTTAAAAAAAGACTTTGTTACATTAGTTTTTTCTTTAATTTAGTTGGATAAATCTATCCTTCTATTTTTGTCAATTAAAAAAAAAATATTTTTATTTCTTTTTATCGTATCAATTAATGCATTTATCGCACAGGTAAATGCATTTGTCTTTGAAAATGCAAAAGTTGGTTTAACTGCAAAAGATCTTACAAAACTTAATAGAGCAAAAATAAAATTCGAGCAGGACCTTTTCCTGGAAGCCCTTCCTGTTTTTGATTCTATAAGAGAAACTAATAAAACACAACCATATATAAATTATTTATTGGGTATTTGTTATTCATACGACCCTGATAGTTGCTACAAAGCTATCGATTATATTACCACTTTAAAGAATGAAGCGTACACTATTGAGGGTTATAATTATAATTTAGGTTTTGCTTTCGAAAAAAATGACAGCATCGATATTGCATTAGAGAATTACAAAAAAGCTTTAAGTATTGAAGAAAAAAAACTGATCAAACAACCAAAATTAATTCGCGATATTAATTTTAGAATTCACCGCTGCGAAAAGATCAATGAGAACAAGTTCAAAAAAAATAACG
>JBDSFC010000382.1:0-3158 GCA_039919745.1 Bacteroidia bacterium
CCTTCGGAGAAATTGGGTATTAAGGCCGGTGATAAATTAATTAAAGTTGAAGGAAAAAATTTAACCGGCAAAAAAATAACCAACAAAGAAGTTTTTGATAAATTAAGAGGCAAAAGCGGCAGTATCGTAAACGTTAGTGTATTGCGCGCCGGTGTAAAAAAACCCATTGATTTTAAAATTACCCGTGACAAAATCCCTTTATATAGCCTGGATATTGCTTATATCGTAAAACCGGGTATTGGCTACGTGAAAATAAGTCGTTTTGCAAGTACTACTTATGACGAGTTTTTAGATGCTTTTAATGCGTTAAGCAAACAGGGCATGAAAAAATTAATATTGGATCTGCGTGGAAATGGTGGTGGATTTTTAAAGACCGCGGTTGAACTGGCAGATGAATTTTTAATGGAGGGACTACAAATTGTTTATACAGAAGGAAAATCGCATCCTAAAAAGGTATATAACGCTTCATCAAGAGGTGGTTTTGAAAAGAACGATATGGTAGTTTTGATAGATGAAGGCAGTGCAAGTGCAAGCGAGATAGTTGCAGGAGCATTACAGGATAATGACAGGGCAACGATCATTGGCCGCAGAAGCTTTGGAAAAGGCCTTGTACAAGACCAAATAGACCTGCCGGATGGTTCGGCTGTACGTTTAACTATTGCGCGTTATTATACCCCTACTGGCCGTTGTATTCAAAAACCTTATAATAAGAGCCTGGATGATTATTATAACGAAGAATACTCACGTTATGAGCAAGGAGAATTATATAATGTAGATAGTATTAAAGTGGATAAGAGCAAACAATTCAGAACACCCGGTGGAAAGATCGTTTATGGTGGTGGTGGCATTATACCTGATATTTTTGTACCGCTAGACAGTGTAAAATACAGCACCGTTGTAAACCGTTTATTTTATAATGGTCTTTTAAACGCTTTTGCTTTTGAGTTTACAGATAAGAACAGGAATAAATTTTTAAACACATATAAAACAGCAACGGATTTTATTTTAAAGTTTAAGATAAGCGAAAGTGAGATCAAAGAATTAAATAATTACCTGGATTCTAAAAAAATATCAGCTATTCGTGTAAATGGCAGTGAGAAAGGCTTAGAGCAAATATTAAAAGCACTAATAGGCAGAAATTTATTTGATAAAGATGCTTACTATCCTATCTTAAATCAAACGGATAATTCTATTTTAAAAGCCATTAATGTTTTAAACGGAACAAAATAAAAAAGAGCCTTTAACAGGCTCTTTTTTAAAATTAAACTCATTTTTTTGGTGCTGATAAAGAATAAACAAAGCGTTTATAGCTTGATCAATTTTTTACTTTGTATTTTACCATCAGCAGTGATAGAAACCATATAAATACCTTTAGCAAGTTCTGAAACATTTAATTTAAGATCGCTTTTGTTATCTGTAAAATCATTATCCATTACAACCTTTCCATCTAACAATCTAACAATAACATTAACTTTTTGAAATTCTTTATTAGAAAAAGAGATATTTAATTCGTCAACACAAGGAGATGGGTACATTGAGAATTCACTTACAATTTGTTTATTTTCTTTTAAACCAACACTCAGATCTTCCTGAACAGGTAATTTTGACACAAAAACAGCATCACCGGATGAATTGTTATTGGAATTTGCCTTTACAAAACCGCCATAAATAGTTAACGACCCACTGCCTGCGGAAGGAGCTTTCCATTGAAAATTCCAGGTGGCAGAATTAGCTGTACCCGCAGTACCGCTGCCTGTATGCGTGATCCATTTTCCACCACCAATTAATTGGGTTTTTGCAATATCTGTCGCAATTAAAGTACCCCTTAATTGTCCTGTAGCATTTTGTGGAGAGATCTCGAAACCAAATTTATTAAATGAAGTGTGTGAAATAGTTGCGATAATATTATAGGTTGTGCCAGGTATATAACCGGAAGCAGGAATATCGGAGGTAATTAAATTAACTAATGTAGCTGAGCCGCCATGGCAACCTGTGCAGCTTCCACCATCACCTGGTGAGCCTGTTGCACCCACTGGAGCTCCATTTCCGTTTGCAGGGGCCGTCATTTTAAATTGGGCAGTAAGTAAAACAATTGTCAATAAAAAAAAGCTTAATATAATTGGCCTGGTTCTCATAATAAATTTTTATATAACAAATGTACCAAACCAATATCTGGCAATATTATACAAAACAATGCAGGTATTGCACTTTTCAATTATTCTGGCTTTGCTGACGATATTCCAAAGGAGTAAGTTCCATATTCTTCTTAAAAAAGCGGTTAAAATAGGCTACATCTTCAAACTGAAGAGAAAAAGAAATTTCTTTAACACTTAAGTTTGTACTGTATAATAAACGTCGTGCTTCGAGCAGCATTCGTTCATGAATTAATTGAATAGCAGTTTTGCCTGTTTCTTTTTTACATAATACATTCAAATAATTTGGCGAAAGGTTAAGCTTTTCAGAATACTGCTGAACACTTAAATGATCTGAATAATGTTTATCTATTAATGTTTTGAATGCTGAGATGCCGGCGTGATGACTCTGGGCTTTAGTTTCAGGATCTTTTGCCTGCTCAATAAAAACGTACTTTAATTTTAATAAAATAATGTGCAGGTAAGAACGAATTATTTCCTGCTTAAACGGATGCTTTGAATAGAATGTATTATTTATAGAAGTTGCCAGTTGAACGATCTCTTCAAATAAAACCGGTGGAACCTGCAAATATGGTAAACTCGTATTAAAATCATAAAAAGGGAAAGTGGTTGCGAAATTTTCATTTCGTTGCATATACGAATAAACAGCATCTTGCGTAAAACACACTACAAAACCTTTTGATTGATTGGCTTTTAATTTGTGTACCTGCGTTGGAGAAACAAAATGCAATGATTTAGCTTTGATCTTGTAATCATTAAAATCGACTTCGTGAATACCGCCACCGGAAGTGAAAATAAGTAATTCAAAAAAATTGTGACGGTGTGGAATAACCCCATCGTAATTACGTTCCCCTACTCCATTCAATGGAATAATATCAAATTCAGCATGCTGAAGATCTTTGATCATTAGATCGTGAACTGGAATTGCTGACATATAAATAAAGATAGAAAATAAATTTTAAAATGAAGAAGAACCAACGAATAAACCATTAAATTTGCGGTGCC
>JBDSFC010000442.1:0-4373 GCA_039919745.1 Bacteroidia bacterium
AATAATATCAATATAACGTTCAAAACGCTCTAATTTTTTTTCGATCTCAGAGTTGGGTTCATTTAATTTTGAGAAATAGAAAAAATTATTTCCACGCTCAATGTTGTAACGGATCACATTAAAATACGCCTGTAATCTATCAAAATTATCAGGATTGTTAACGACATCGTATAAACGGTTCATACCATCTTTAGTACCATTGCTTGAAATAAAATTTCCACGGGCCATAATGCCAAAAATATCGTGGGTTTGTTTCGGTAAATTAAAATCTTCTGCTAACATTCCTTTTATAGTTTTTAATTTTTAGTTCTTTTGTTTAATATTTTTGAGTTGGGTCTCTTTAGTCTTGTGTCTTGTATCATTAGCCCTCATCTGTTTTCTTCACTTTTTCTTTCTTCGTTTTTTCTTTTTCTTTTGCAGGAAGAATGAGTGTGTAACCTAAGCGTTTTTTTACTGTACTTCCTGTATCGTTGTAATCGAAGTATTGTAAACGATATTTAAAATCCAACACAGTTTGGTATTCCATAGCGATCTCAACAAATAACGAAAGCCTGTCTTCAAACGTAACGGTACCAATAGTTTTAGGGAATTTATAATCCATTAAGTATTCAAAAAGATTAGCTTTTGTCTGAACTAAAAAACGCTCCACTAATTTTTCGGTATCTAATTTTATTTGTTGTTCTAAACCTTTGTCTTTAAAGTTGCCCGCCATTTTACCGGCAATACCACGCACCATTAAGCGGGTAAGCTTGTATTTTTCGGCAATACGTTTACACAATACGTGTCCATCATCAGTAAACAAAAAGTCGACAGCGATCTTTGTTTTTGGTGTTTTGTGTCCGTTGTGTTTAAGTGTATTTATATTTTGAACAATTTCTTTAAAGTTTGTTTTGTAGTAAAGAGAACCGTGTTCTTTGATCTCTTTTAAGCGTTGCGCCTTTTTGTAAACGTCTATCTGGAACTGGATCTTGTTAATGAAATCGGTAATATCTGTTTGGATCTCGATCAAATAATCTAGGTTCTCAATTAAACTTACTTTCAATGCAGAAACAATTCCGTAAAGCTCCGAATCGTTAGTTAAGCTAAACAGTGAGCGTGTATCTTCAACAACATCGCCTGTTCTTTTAATGAACTCGATGATGGTATCACGTTTTTCCCTGTAATCTTCCAGCTTTTGGAGCTTAATGCGATAGTTACTTTCGTTCTTGTAAGTATCATCTACATTTTTTTGAAGCTTGATAATTTCACGGGTAAGAGTAGCGTTAATACGTTTTAAATATTTTTTAATGCTACGTAAGAAGCGCATTTCACGGGCTTCTTGGTAAAAGCGAATGTGCCTGTTTAACTCGTTAATGTAATCGTTTATGAAGCCTGGTGTAACTTCGCCAATCTCCATAAAGTCTTCGAACATGGCCACCACTGCGTCGTTAAGACTAACAATGTTTTCATATTCGTAAACAAGATCGAGTGATTTTAATTTTTGATATTGTTCCGCAGAAATATCTTCGCGGTTCAGTAATTCGTTAACCGTGATATTATCCCGGTTAGCAAATAAAAATTCAACAACGCCACGTTGGTGGTAGAGTTGTGAGAGAATATCGTTAACATTGACCTGTAGTGCCATTTTTATACCTAATTACTAAAAATACGAAGGCTTGGCTTTTTAAAGAAATGGCTTTATTAACAAAAAAAGACGTAATTAACTTTTTGTCTTAAAACCATTGATTTTAAAGGGATTGCAAGAGTTGTTCGAAACAAATAAAGTATTAACAGTTGTTATTAAGATTTAACAGGTTGTTGATAACCTGCCAAATTTACCACGGAAGCAGTGAGATGCGGAGGATTTGAGCCTGCAGTATCCTCCTTTGGAGGAGGTGTCACGAAGTGACTGAGGAGGAATATTTAATCCTCTTTACTATTAAAATTTTTCAGTTATTTTCCTCCCTCCCCCTTCGGGTACTCCCTCCAGAGGGAGACACTGTGTGTGCTTATGAAGTTTTATACAAATCAATCAGCACCCGTATAAACTCACGCCACTCATATTTTTTCTTCTCAATACGAACGTTATTTGTAAACTCTGCTTCTTTATTTTGAGAAAAATAATCCAATATTTTTTCTGAAATTTTCGGAATAGAAAGATCGACAACATAGCCGCATTTTTCGTTTGGAACAATTTCTGTTAATCCACCAACACCGGTTACCAGCATAGGTTTTTCATAAAAATAACCTACCATTGTAACACCGCTGTTTGTAGCATTTCTATAGGTTTGTGCTACTAAATTGCTTGCGCAGAAATAATAACGCACGTCATCATTGGCAATAAATTTATCATGTAAAATTACCTGACCTTTTAATCCGTGTTTTTCAATAAGATCTAAATACGGTTGTTTGTCTTCGTAAAATTCTCCGGCAATTAATAATTTTATATTTTCTTTTTTTATTTGAGGATGCGCCATCGCTTCCATTAAAAGATCCAAACCTTTATAATGACGGATCAATCCAAAAAATAAAATGATCTTATCGTTATTATTTAAATTTAATTTTTCCCTGGCTTCCTCCACCGAAACTGCCGGTCCGTATGTTTCATACATTGGATGGGGAGAATACGCTTTATTCTTATTATCAGAAAATTTAGAAATATCGTTTAATACTATTTTACTCATGGCAATAAATCCATGGCAACTATTCACAAAATATTTTGTAAAGAGTTTGTCACCAAAACGTTTTTCGTGCGGAATAATATTATCTGTAAGCGCAAGTACTTTTGTTTTTGATCTTACCAACCTGCCAATCGTTCCTAATGCCGGACCAAAAAATGGTAACCAATAACGGAACAAAATAAAATCAGGTTTTTCTTTTTTAATAAAACGTGCTACTTTAAACCAGTTAAAAGGGTTAACCGTATTTATCAATGTATGGATCTTAATACCTGCCGGCGCTTGTCCGCTTGTTTCAAATTGGGTAGAACCCGGAAATAAAAAATTAGGGTATTGCAAAGAATAGGAAATGATCTGAGCATTGTGCCCGGCCTTATTCAGTTCAGCACAAAGGTTCTCATTAAATTGGGCTGGTCCGCCACGAAGCGGGTAAGCAGGACCTATTATAAATATTTTTAAATGATCTTTATTTTCCAATGCCATAAAAGTACTTTTTATTTAAAACTATAGAAGTAAATTTTACGTTTTTTATGAAGAAGTTGTTTGTTAAAACAATATTCCCTAATTTCAGAATTAAAACAGCTTTATGGAAGACGGTTACAAAGAAGTAAGTTATTCGCAAACAACGGTTAGTGAATTGATGATCCCTGCTTATGCTAATTTTGGTGGAAAAATTCACGGTGGCATTTTGTTATCTTTAATGGATAAAGTAGCCTATGCATGTTCTTCCAAGCATTCCAGTCATTATTGCGTAACAGTATCCGTTGAAAATGTTGAATTTATAGATTCGGTTGAAGTAGGGGAGATGGTAACACTTTACGCTTCGGTAAATTATGTTGGTAATACATCGATGGTGGTGCGAATTAAAGTGATTGCAGAAAATTTTATAATGGGCACGGTTAAACATACCAATACTTCTTATTTTACTATGGTTGCCAAGGATGATAAGGGTAAACCAACAAAAGTACCGGGATTGATCCTTGAAACAAAAGAAGATGTTAAACGTTTTTTAGAAGCTATTAAGCGAAAAGAATTAAGAGCCAATTATAAAAAAGAAATGCAGGAAGTAAGACTTTCTTTATTAGTAGAACCTGAGAATAAACTTTTAGAAAAAGAAAGATGTATTTTGAGATTATAATTGATCTTTCTTTTTAAGCCTGTCAATATTTTTTATAAAATACTTTTCGCTGGTAAGCATAGCTTGCTGAATTCTTTTTGCATAATGAATGCTGTCAATGATCTCCTTCTGCTTATCATCTACTAATTTTTTTTGCTTTTCAACTTCTTCTTTTTGAGTGATGATAATTTTATTATCTCTTTGTTTACGTTTAAAGCTGCTAAAAATAAAAATAGAAAAACCCAGTAATAGCACAATCCCTGCCAGGAAAGCTATCCGTTGAATATTTTGTTTTTCGATAATACTTTCCTGTAACTGTTTATCTTTATTTAAAAATTCAATTTCCTTATCCCTTTTATCAGTCTCGTATTTTGTTTGAATTTCGCTGATCTGGTTTTGATTTTGGTTATTAACGATCGAATCTTTAGTCACTGTATATCTCCTATTAAAGATAAATGCATTTTTAAAATCGCCTGTCTGTGCATATAATTCAGAAAGAGAGAGGCAGGCAACTTTAATGCCTTCTTTATCGTCGATCTTTTCAGCTAATGAAAGTCCTTTATTGAGGTATTCCGCAGCTTCTTTATATTGATGCAATT
>JBDSFC010000453.1:0-9459 GCA_039919745.1 Bacteroidia bacterium
CCCCCTGGTAATGAAAAAACTCTGTTGAGTCGCTTTTTTTAATAGACGAAGTAGTTATCCCATAAGCTTTTTCATTCGCGCCTTCAGCCCCAATAAGCCTGATGGCATTAATAAACCCACGCAAAAATGCAGAACGGAAAAAGTAGTAGATATAGATAAAAATTTTCAATACAAACGCTTTTTAATGTTACGCAAAATTAATACCTTCATAGACATAATTCTAAACAAATTATGAAATAGGGCATTATGAAAATTGATCTGGAAGCGGAGAGAAAGGAAATTTTAAACCGGTATAAAATTTTAATAAAAGCTTGCAAACGCCGCTTAGAAAAAGGCGATAAAGAAATAATCCGCAAAGCATTTGAGGTTGCCGTTGAAGCGCATAAAGAAATGCGCCGTAAAAGCGGGGAGCCTTACATTTACCATCCCATTGCGGTTGCACAAATTTGTGCCGAAGAAATTGGCTTAGGCGCTACCGGTATTGTGTGCGCTTTATTGCACGATACAGTTGAAGATACTGATCTTACACTGGAAGACGTAAAAGGGTTATTTGGCGAAAAAGTTTCTCAGATCATTAACGGGCTTACAAAAATTTCGGGTGTAATAGATAACACCTCTTCGATACAGGCAGAGAATTTTAGAAAAGTTCTTTTAACCATGAGCGAAGACATTCGCGTTATTTTAATTAAGCTGGCAGATAGGTTGCACAATATGCGTACGCTTGAGCACATGAAACGTGAAAAACAACTTAAAATAGCCAGCGAAACACTTTTCTTATATGCTCCGTTAGCACATCGTTTAGGGCTTAACAATATTAAAACCGAATTAGAAGATCTTGGTTTAAAATATACTAACTCCGAAGGGTATTATGATATTGCCGTAAAACTTCAGGAAACAGAACCAGAAAGAAAACGTTTCGTTCAAAAATTTATAGAACCGTTAAAAGAAATTTTAGTGGAGCAGGGATTTAAATTTACAATTTTTGGACGCCCTAAATCTATTTTTAGCATCTATAATAAAACAAAAACAAAAGGCGTTCTTTTTGAAGAGATCTATGACCTCTTTGCCATCCGTATTGTTATTGATACCCCACTTGAGCAGGAAAAATCTGATTGCTGGAAAGTATATTCGATCATTACAGATTTTTATCATCCAAGTCCCGAACGGTTACGTGATTGGATAAGCACACCAAAAAGTAACGGTTACGAGAGTTTACATACTACTGTTATGGGCCCCGAAGGTAAGTGGGTGGAAGTGCAGATAAGAACTGTTAGAATGGACGAGCTTGCTGAAAAAGGATATGCAGCTCATTGGAAATATAAAGACAGCGCAGCAGATAAAGAAAGTAATTTAGAAGGATGGTTGCAACGCATTCGCGAGATGTTGGAAAACCCTGATCCAAATGCTTTGGAGTTTATGGATGATTTTAAACTGAATTTATTCAGCGACGAATTATTTGCATTTACACCCAAAGGCGATATGAAAACGTTGCCTGTTGGAGCCACCGCTTTGGATTTTGCATTTGAAATTCACACCAAGGTTGGTGAGCAATGTATTGGCGCTAAAGTAAATTTTAAATTAGTGCCTTTAAGCTATGAAATAAAAAGTGGAGACCAGGTTGAGATCCTTACAAGTAACAAACAAACGCCTAAGGAAGATTGGTTAGGGTATGTTATTACAGCAAAGGCAAAATCAAAAATAAAAAGCAGTTTAAAAGAACAGCGAAAAAAAATTGCAGAAGAAGGGCGCGAGATCATGGAACGGAAGTTCTATAAGAACAAACTGGATTTTACTTTGCAAAATGTAAATGATTTTTGCCAGTACTTAAAGATCCCTTCTTCACAGGAATTATTTTATCGCGCTGCTTTAGGTAATGTCGATATAAAAGAGATCAAAGAATATATTCGGTATAAAAATAATCCTGTAAAACCCGGACGTAAAACACCAACACCAAAAATAGAACAGCTTGTTACCAACGCGCGTGGAAGCAGTGATATGTTGGTAATAGGCGACGATATGCAAAAACTGGATTATAAGCTATCGCCTTGTTGTAATCCAATTCCGGGAGATGACGTGTTTGGTTTTATTACAGTTGCAGAAGGAATAAAAATTCACCGGGTTAATTGCCCCAACGCCATTAAATTACTTTCTAATTATGCTTACAGGGTTGTAAAGGCAAAATGGCTGAACGATCAGATGATCTCATTTCTTGCAGGTATTAAAATTACAGGAACAGATGAGTGAGGCCTGGTAAATAATATTACAAAAATTATTTCGAGCGAAAACAATATCAATATGCGTTCTATTAAATTTGATACGGATGATGGGCTGTTTGAAGGAACGATCATGATCTATGTTCACGATACAAAACACTTGAACCACTTAATGGAGATCCTTAAGAAAGTAAAAGGAGTAACAAAAGTGGAAAGAATAGATGAGAAAGGTTAACGCTTTGTTGCTTTAAATTCACGGATCTTTAATTTTTTTGCCGGATTTCCCTGGTAGATCCAATTGGCTTCTAAAGAATTTGTAGCAATGCTGCCAACCGTTAGTAAACTATGAGCCCCCAGCCTTACCCCAGGGCAAATTACTGTTTTAGCACCGGCCCATGCGCCTTCTTCCAAAGTAATTTCACCAACCAAAAGATCAAAAGTAGGGCGTTTATAATTGTGGTTACCACATAATAACATAGCGCCTTGTGAAATGCATGAATGGTCTTTGAGTGTTACCTTAGCAAGATTATCTATCCAGGCCTGTTCGCCTATCCATACATGATTTCCAATTACTAAATGCCAGGGATATTTTATAGATACATGTGGTTTAATGATCACTCCTTTTCCAACTTTTGCACCAAACATACGCAACAAAACACGCTTAGGCCCGTAAAAAGGGAACGGCGATTTAAAGAACAAATAATTAATAAAGTACCAAAGTACTCTTACTATCAGTGGCTGACCTGGCTTGTACCACTCGTTATCAAAACTAGACAGATCAGTTTTTAATTCCATTAAATAAACTTTTATACAAATTAATACTTTTTTCTACTTCAATTTTACTGCTAATATAGCTATTTGCGGCATTGCTTTTTTGCGAAAACGCTTCCTGGTTTAATTTTGCCATTGCTACAATAGCATCTATAAACTTTTGCTTATTATTTAGGTCAATGGCAAACCCGGCATTGTTTTTTTCCAGGTCGTTCCAAGGCGTTTGATCACTGATGATAGAAGGACAGCCTGTTAAAAGACTTTCAACAATAGAGTGGCCAAAATTTTCATTTAGCGTTGGAAGAAATAACGCGTGGTAGTTTGAAATTGTTTTTTGCACCTCGTTAAATGTGAGTTCTTTTTTATAGGTTACAGTTACATTTTTGGGGAGCTTATCAATAATCTGTTTACACCTTTCCCAATAAACTTGGTCTTCAAGATTCCCATATATATCATAGTTGACTGTAATATCTGATGGCATAAAATTTAAGATTTCTAATGCAAAATGTAAATTTTTAACTACGGCAATTCTTGATAAAAAGAAAAGATTCAGATTCCCGGTTTTTTTTACAGAAATATTTTTAATAATTGTGCCGGAATTTAAATTTGAAGCAATTGTTATTTTAGCTGATGAAAAACGGGCTTTAATATCCTTTTCTTCCTGCTTGTTTGTTGCATGAAAATGAACGTTTTTATACCAACCAAATAATTTAGCAGAAATAAGATAAATGTTTTTTTTGTACGACTTAAGACTCAAAGCTCCTTTACTGAGCATGCCTCTTGGTGCCAACAATATTGGCGCATTAATTAACTTTTTATTTTTTAAACGAATAATGTTTATCGAGAAAGGGAACGACCAAAAACTATTTAAATAAATAACATCTGGTTTAATTTCATTCATTAAAGCAAGAATATTATCTACCGTTAACTTCGCATCTGTATAATAGTAATAATTTACATCCTCTTTTTGGATAAGTGTATTTGTAACTACTTCGTACTCTTTATTGCTTCCAAGATCTTTGTTGGATGTAATGATATAAAAATCAAAATAGTTTTTTAATAACGTTACCAGTGAAAACACCGAGCGCACAGGTCCTCCGGCTTTACTACCCGGTAAATACCAGTGCATAAAAATAACTATTTTGGATCTTGTCAATTAATTAAATTAAAATATTGTTTTCTTTTATCCAGTTGTTTAGTACCACTAAATGCCAAATGCGACTCCAGGTTATAGTAGGATCATTATTTAAAAAACGCTGCCACAAATTTTGTAATTCATTCTTGTTACAAAAGTCATAATTGGAAAACTCAGTAATGTTTTTCTCACAAAAAGACTTAAGTTCTGTTTTAAGCCATACCTGCCAAGGAAGTGTAAAGCCCATTTTTGGACGATCAACAATTTCGTTTGGTAAAAGATCGCCTAAACTATCTATCAATAATTTTTTTGGTGTATGCGGGTATTTTTGCTCGTCATTAACAGTTAACACAAAATCGATCAGCCTGTAATCTAAAAATGGTTCTCTAACCTCTAAAGCAACCGCCATACTCATTTGATCTGCATCACGCAGTAATATATTTTGCAAATAAGTGTTTACCTCGCCAATAGAAACGGCACTTAATAAATGGTTTGCGACTTGAGGAATTGTAGAAACTATGTTATTGATCTGCTTATAAGGATGTGCATTTTTCAGGAATCTGGAAAGCTCCTTTTCAGTAAAAACACTTCTGTTTAATGGATAGGCGGAATTAAAATTTATTTTTTGTTGACCCAATAATTCTTCAATTTTGTTTCCGGCAACTGTTTTTTTTCTTTTTTGTATCACGTAACCGGCTGCTTTTCTACTAAATGTTGGAAGTACATTTAACCAGGATTTTTTTTGCAACGCACTCATACGTTTAAAAACATCATAACCGGCAAAAAGCTCGTCGCCACCAATACCACTTAATGCCATTGTAATACCGGCCTTTTTTGTTGCTTTTGAAACGATGTAAGTGTTTGGTCCATCTCCACTGGGATGGTCCATTGCCGCAAGCGATTCAGGTAGTTGCGTTAAAAAATCAGAAGGAGTTAATTTGATCTCGTGATGTTGTGTGTTAAATTTTTTCGCAATAAGTCTGGCGTATTTTGATTCAGAAAATTCGCTTTCATCAAAGCTCACATTAAAGGTTTGTATTTTTTCGGAACTCACCTTGCTCATTAATCCAACAATAGCACTTGAATCTATCCCACCAGAAAGAAAGGCGCCAAAAGGCACATCCGCCACTAAGCGGCGATGAACAGAATGCGTAAGTAATTCGTTTACTTTATTACAGGTTTCAGTATAACTAAGTTCGTTTGTATTTTCAGAAAACTTGTTCAACGAATAGTATTCTGCAATACTTGCTTTATTATTTTGAAATTCTAAATAATTACCGGGCATTAATACTTTTATGCCTTTTACAATTGTATTAGGCGCAAAAACAGTTTGATATGTAATGTATTCCGCTAAAACATCTTTGTTTAAAACAAAAGATCTAATTTTGGAATGAATAATTGGTCTTATTTCACTTGAAAATAAAAAGCCTTCATCACCGTAATAGTAATACAAAGGTTTTACCCCCAGACGATCTCTTGCGATGATAAGTTTTTTTTCAACGGTATCATAAATTGCAAAAGCAAACATGCCATTAAATAATTGAAGACATTTTATACCGTAACGAACAAATGCTGCCAACACTACCTCAGTGTCGGTATTTGTTTTAAAAAAATAAGGTTGCTCGTTTGAGCCGTGCGAAGAGCGTTGCAGTTCTAATTTTAATTCTTTGTAATTGTATAATTCGCCATTATAAACGATCACATAACGGTTATCGTTCGAAAAAAAAGGTTGGTTGCCATCAACGCTGAGATCAATAATTGATAAACGACGATGACCTAAAGTAATTTTATCTTCGGCCCAAATACCATCATTATCAGGGCCTCTGTGCGCAAGAGTTTTGTTCATTTCCTGAACAATTTCTTTTCTTTGCTCAACGGTATGTAGTTCAGATATTAAGCCATTTATACCACACATAATACTATTCTATTCCTGTTGATTTTAAAAAGCGTTCGTCAGCCATCATTAATTTTATACCCTCATCAATGCTCACTAATTTTTTATCTAATATTTCAAGCATTTTTTTATTATCCGGTTGGCGGCGTGTCATATCTCCTTCTTTAAGGGGTGGTAGATAAATTATTTTTGAAGAAGACCCAGTTATTTTTATTGTAAGTTCTGCAAGGTCTTTTACGGTCATTAATTTATCATTACCAATATTAATAACATCATTGAGCAACAACTTTTCTTCAAATATTTTTATGCAAACATCTACAGTGTCATCAACATATGTAAACGTACGGGTTTGCAGGCCGTCTCCATAAATGGTAATATCTTTATTTTTTAAAGCGGCAGATAAAAAACGGGCCACAACAAAATCAGTACTTTGGTTTGGACCGTATGTATTAAAGAACCTGAAAATAGTATAAGGTAAATGAAATGATTGCCAATAGCTTCTAAAAAAGCATTCGCCAACATTTTTTACAACAGCATATGGAACTCTGGAGTTTAAAGGAGTTAAATGTTCGTTTTGGGGCAACTCAACCGGTTCGCCATATACTTCGGAGCTGGAAGAAAAATAAACATGCTTAACAGAAGTGTTTTTTGAAAGATTTAAAATGTTTTTTATCCCTTCAATATCGTTTAAAACATCAATAGGATTTTCCTGTGTTCTGATTACGCCAACAACAGCAGCAAAGTGAAAAACATAATCAAAATGAAAAGAAAGCATTACGGAAGAAAGATCATTTAATTGATTAACATCTCCTTTAATAAATTTCCAATTGGTATGTTTTGGAGAAGGAAGCTTAGAAAGAAATCCGGTGGAGAGATTATCTATTATGACAACAAAATTGTGTGGATCGCGTATTAATTTTTCAACCAGGGCGCTTCCAATATTTCCTGCACCACCAGTAACAAGTATTTTATTTTGTATTAAATTCATTATAAATAGTTATAAGCGTATTTGTCCAGTTTTTTGGGTGTATGGCTTGGGCAGTTACATGGCTTTTTTCTCCCATTAGCAACAATTCCGCCTCACTTAAAGTAGTAAATTTTTTTAATATTTTTTCTAATTCGTCAATTTTTTTTGCTTTATAAGAAAAACCGTTTTCATTTTCTTTCAAAAAACTTTCATTAGCCCCTACTGAATCGCTTGTAAGGAGCGGAAAACCTGATGCCGCATATTCCTGAACAACAACTCCCCAAGGCTCAAAATGACTTGGAAGAACAAAAACTCCGCATTGAGCAGTAATTTCTGAAAGTTTATTTGGCTGAACAAAACCAAAGTGTTTTATTTTTGGATGCTCGGGGGCGACAAGATCTCCGGTTCCAAGGCACCATAACTCCCATTCGTTTGGGGTTTTATCTTGTAATTGTATAAACGCTTTCCAAAGATCTTCAATGCCTTTAAATGTGTAATACCTGCCAACAAATAAAAAACGTTTTGGAAATTTATTTTTTTTAACCGGGAATTGAGTTGAGTATATATTATTAAATTTTTCAAGATCGCAGCAGTAAAAGCCGGTCTTAATTTGTGTTGATTTAAAACCAAGTTTACTTACATAATATGCCTGGCTATTACCAGGAACCCATGCATGACTAAATATATTTAAAAGAAAAAGCCTGCTTAGAAATGTGGCAAGGTATTGTTTTGGAGAGCCAGTCCAATGTGTATCACAAGTTAATAATGTAGGGATTTTTTTATAATATGGTTTTGTTAAGCGAAGGTAATCTTTGTCTATCCAACCGCTACAAATAATTATGTTGGGGTCGATGTTTTTTACAAGTGTCTCTAGCTCTGTAATACTATATTTGTTTTTATCATATACTTTTAATTTTTCAGAAAATGAAAAAACAAAAGGCGCCTCCTTATTAACGGGCCAACGAATAATATGAACCTCGGCTTTTTCCGCAAGATTTTCACAGCATTTAATAAAATAGTCTGCAATTTCGGTATAAAAGAATAAGACTTTCATTTTGCAATTAAGCTTTCGCTATAATTTTTGTAATTGCCTGAATTATAAAAATACATCCAGCCATAAAAGAAAAAGCCGTTATAAGTGTAATTTCCTTGTCGTAAATAAGTTAAAAGAATTAATACTAATAAAGCATTGCTAATAAGCCAGTATTCATTATCCTCACCACCATTCAGATCATGCGAAACAAAATATTTAAAAACAAAAAGAATTAAGAATATGGCTCCAAACAAGCCAACCTCAGAAGTTGTTCTTAAAAAAAGTGAGTTGGCATCACCTGTATTGAATTCATAAATACCACCAATTAATTTATTTAAAGTGTATTTGTCGTAGGCGAATTCGTGTGAGCCGATACCAGTTCCAAACAAAGGATTTTTTAGAAAATTTTGTTTTGCAATATAATAATTGTTATAAAACACAAAAGAGGAGCCATGAACCCTACTTAAAAAATTTTGGATCCGTTTATTTTTTGCTCTTCTAGTTTCACCCGCCCTTGCTTCATCTAATATGTCATCAACAAATAATTCTTTTACACCATCAATCCGCACTTTAAATTCGTTGGCGTTATTATAAGCCACAAAAAACAAAAAGACAGAAATAGGTATTGCGAATAAAAAATAACGGACGGCCCCAAAATTCAGAGTAATTAAAATGGTAGATAAAAATATTCCGATAAATGCCAGGCTGGAAAAAGAGAGACAATAACAGATAACAATTACGGAACAACGCATTAGAGAAATAAAATCGTTTGTGCGTGTTAGTAATTGATAAACGGATACAAAAAAGGCTGGAGCTATTGCAATACCCAAAGCCGAGGGTTCGCTAAACACGCTGTTTATCCTTATACCCAACCCTCCTGGATTAACGCCCCATTTATTAAGACCTAATAAAATCCTAAGATCATAACCATACTTAAACCCGATCCAATAACTAAATAATTGAAAAAGACCTATTGCACAAACAATAAAAGCAATATTAATGTATTTCTTAAAAATTAGTTTAACATCAAAATTGTAATACTGCATCACGTATTGATAGAAAATAAGGTTTACGCAGAGGTTTAAATATATTTTTAAAAATTTTGAACTAGTGTTGTTATCAACAAAAACATTAAAAACACCAATAATTAATAAGGGAATAAGAATATAAAGAATTGGTGTGTAAAACTTGTACTTGATAATAAAAATAGGAAGCAGAATTAAAAGAGGAATATAAGAAAAGTAAAATTCAAAAGGCTCTTTAAAAAAAACAAAGCCAGTATAAAATAAGTTAGAAAATATTCCTACATCAATTAAAAAACCAATCATCAGATAATGTTTACTTCACGCTCAAGAGTTACTCCAAATTTATCAAATACTTTCTGTAAAACATAGCCAGACAACTCAAAAACATCTTTACCACTACAATTATCTTTATTTATAAGGA
>JBDSFC010000471.1:0-2743 GCA_039919745.1 Bacteroidia bacterium
ATTGAAACAACCAGATTACCAACTAGTAATTGTTTTTTAAAATGTGTGCTGTAAAACCATAATAAAGTTGCGGCAACGATATGGAATATTGCTAAACGCAAATAACCCGTTTTTAATGCAGCGTACATGCCAATAACAATACCAACAAAAGTGAAAGTAATGTGTAAAATAATGGCTACTCTTCTTTTAATGACCTTCCCAACTACAACCGTATCCGGGTGATTGATAAGATCAGTCTTCATATCAAAATAATCATTAATGATATAACCTGCGGCAGCTATAAGAACAGTGCTTAAAACCACCAAATAAAATAACGCGTTATCAAGTTCTAAAGGAATATTATTTTGATTTAAAATTTTTTGCATTACAAAATACCGCAATAGTATTTGCGTTAAGGCGATCATCACAAGATTTTCTGTGCGGATGAGCTTTAAAAAAGCAATAAACTTATTATTTAATAATTTACTCAATCAATTACCACTTTACGATCTCCCATTTGTTTTGTACACGCAATACTTGTTCAATAATATCCCGTACACAACCTTCACCACCATTCTTATCAGAAACATATTGGCAGATCTGTTTAATATCAACAACTGCATCCTTAGGACAAACGGCCAGGCCACCCTGCTCATTATTTCATGATCAGGAAGATCATCTCCCATAAACAACACTTCTTCATCTTTTAAATTATTTAATTTTAAATAATCAAGGTAACAAGCTAATTTATCATGTTGATTAATGAACACATCTTTTACACCTGTTCTTTCTAATGCATTTTTTACAGCATTGTTATTTCCACCACTAATAATAACTATTCTAAATGCTTTTTGAACCGCAAGATGTATCGCATAGCCATCTTTTGAATTCATGTTACGCACCATTTCGCCACTCTCCATTACCAAAACTTTACCATCCGTCATAACACCATCTACATCAAACATGAGTGTTGTTATTTTATTTAATTTTTGTTTAAAGTTAAGCATACTTTTTATTTTGTTGTTTTAAGATAAGGTTACTTAACTGCTTATATATCTTTTGCATCTCTTTATTTCCGGAAAGTAATTTTAAATGCTTTTTCATAACTGTAGTATCCTTACGTTTTGCTGGACCGGTTTGCGCGGCAAGAGGTTCTAATTTTTCGATCTTAAGAACAGTTTGTTTTATTAACGGTAAAAGCGTTTTCATATTCGTTGAAACAAGATCATCGGCCGCTACAAACAAAGCATTGGTGAAATTATTTACCATTACCGCGGCCAAATGTAACTTTAAGCGTTCTTTATAGTTTAAACTACTTACACTTGCACTAAACAGTTTTGCCAGGTTCAGGATCTTATTTTTTGTACCCGGATCTTTAGCTTCAATAATAATTGGCGTTTCTTTCCAATTTACCTCATCACTTTTAGAAAAGGTTTGTAAAGGGTAGAAAACTCCAACATTTTCTTTATTCCCTAATTCATCTATCTTAATACTTCCGGATGTATGAACGATAATGCCATTTTTTGTTTTGATCTTTTTAGAAACAGAAGAGATGAATTTATCTCCTACACAAATAAAATAAAATTCAGCATCCGGAATAATTTTATCAAGACTTGTGTGCGTTGAACACTTTAATTTTGTTTTAAAATCATTCAATAAATTATTTGCTTTATGATTATAAATAAATAATTCGTATTTTTTTAATTGATGGAATTGTTTTGCTAAATGCCAAGCAACATTGCCGCAACCTACTATTACGATTTTATGCTTTCCTGAATTTTGCATCCGTTTAAGATTGTACTTTGAATTTACGAATTCTTTCGATAACGGCAATACCGGTACCAAAGGCCATGATCAGGCACCCCAGCCATAACACATTGATGTATGGAAACACAAAGGCCTTCATCACAATAAAATCTTTATTATTAGAGAGTTTTTCGCTCATGGTAATTTCAACGGTCCCCTCTTCAGGATTAATTTTCCAGAACACCAATTTTATCCCTAGTTCATTTACTACGTCTTCCTGTGGAATAATTACATTCTTTTTAATAATGAATTTTGGATAAGCCATGAAATTTTCATTCTCGGTATTTACACAACGCAATACAGCTGTAACCTCTAATAACGAATCATTTTTCTCATACTGTTCTTTGCTTAAATTACTTCTTAAAGAATCAATAATAATTAACGCGTTACTTGAAAAAATAGTATCGCCCACATGGCCGATGTAATTTTTAGCTTCGCTAAACGCGTTTTTCTTATATGTAGTTGTATCTACCCGCGCATAGGCAATGTGCGTATAAATATCACGATCTAAATAATGTTTCGTGTCCGGCTCCGCTGATTGCTGACCTGTACGCGGATTATCCTGTATATGTGGTGTTAATGTAAAATCGAATTCAGGTTTATTCTCTTTATTCAATTTAAAATATTCTACAGTGTAATATATATCGATACCATCTCGTTTTTTGCCTTTATATAGTACAGAATACGGTCCCATTTTTAAAGTATCCCCCTGTGTCAATAAAATGCTTTCACGGTCATCCAGATCTTTTCCTAAGGCGGCTAATTTTTTATCATCAATGTTTTTTGCAAGTGTTACTTTTTTTGACGTTGAAATTAACGCGCCGATCAAAACCATTGCAAAGCCAATATGCGCAATAGCGGCACCGCTTTTAGAAACTTTGCCTTTTAATACAATTAAAAAATAATCGAGGTTAGCAAAGAATGCAAATAAACCGGAAATGAATAAACTCGAATAACC
>JBDSFC010000493.1:0-4958 GCA_039919745.1 Bacteroidia bacterium
GCTAATAATGTCGTTTTTTATTTGCTCTAATAATTGTTTGTGTTTTTTGTTGGGAATATCTTCTTCAATGATCTCAAAGGCTGTTTTAATATCAACCCCGGTAGAAAGCAATAATCCTAATTCAGAATAAAAAGCTTCTTTTTCTTTTGGGCCAAACTTTTTTTCGAAGAAAGAAATTTCGGTATTTAAAATTGTACCAATGCGATCACTGTCACCGTTCTTTTTAGCTGGAGCTTTAACCTTTTTTTTTTCTGAATATTTTGATAGATCTATGCTTGCCAATTTATTCTTCTGTATCTAATGCTAGTTTTACCGAAGCATCATAATTTTTATAAAAATAGAAATTAAATTTTTGTTTTGAGTATTCTGTTTCAAAATGCAGATGTTTTACCAATTTATTTGCTAAAACAGGGTTTTTCATTGGCTCATATTGTTTTTCAATTTTTTTTGCAACAATATGGAAGGTATCGCAATGGTCATTTCTTTTCATTAAGATCAGATTCTCAAGAATTACAAATGAACTTGTTATACTATCTCTTTTGATAATAAAATTATTTTCACTTTCTTCAATAATAACAGTGGCTTTTAAAGATTCATAATCCATTCTTTTTTTGAGATCTGTGTATTGGTTTATGAATTTATTTTGTTCTTTATAGTTATTAAATAATTTTTGAATATATGTTAATGTAGCATAGGAAAAGGTAATAGCTAATGAGGTTAAGGCGAGGGTAACCAAAACTTCAGCAAGGGTAAACCCTTTTACGAAATATTTTTGTTTCTTTTTTATCACTTGTTACCGTACACGACTGTTTCTAATTCATAAATTTTCTTTTTTGTTACATCAAATGCCACTATTCGTATTACGTAACAATCATTAAAAGCCTCATGAGCAGCAATGCTTTTTTTAATTGTAAATTCTTCGTCTTTATAAGTTTCTTCGGTAAAAGTTTTTTTCTCCAATGTTTCTTTCATATGAATTTCGCACAATTCAACGGCTTTGATCTTAAAAAAAGGTAAGCTGCTTTTTTGGATATTAAGATAGATGATAACTGCCAGGCTCGCACAAAAACTTGTAATAGCTAATGCAATAAGCACTTCAATAATTGTATTACCTTTTAAATATTTATTTCTAAGAAATTTCACTTAGTTTAATTTTTCGCAACAAATTAGTTTAGCGGTTTTTTTTAAAACTAACGGAACAGCTAAAATATTTGAATACTTTTTTGGATCTATCTCACAACTCAAAATGTGATTTTCGTATACTGCAGATGGTGTTTTTAATAATAGTTTATCAGTTATAATAGTCGCATTGGCATTACCTTCTAGATGAAGATAGTTAGAGGAAAACACAAAACCATTTACTTCACTTTTTGCATTTAATTTTATAAATACTTTTGGCGAACCTTGGTCTGCGTTTTTTGTGATAGCTAAAATGCCACCAAAAAACTTGCAGTCTTCATTCATAATAATACATTTTAAAGCATTAGTACTATCTTGTTTTGGCAATAAAACAAAAGATGAAGGGTAGGTGAACTCGCATTTTTTTTCCATAATAATGCTATCACATGCAATTACATGAATTTTCCCTTTAAAACCTTCTTTAAATTTAATTTTATTACAGATAATTAAAATATTATCAAGCTTACAAGTGTTATCGATCTCAATGTTTTGTGTTACGATCTTGATGTTGTTTTTTAATTCAATATTACTGAGTCTTTGCGGTGGATTTTCCCATAAAACGGTTTTTGAATTAAATGATTGAACTAATTTAGTTGGCATATATGCAACACTACTATCGGTATAGTTATTTAGATTTGTTTGGAGCATTTCTATTTCTTTTAAAATATCATCGTTGATGGATGGTATAGATCCTTGTGCACTTTTAATAAATCCTGCATTCTGTGCAGAGCTCATATAACTTTGACCTTCAATATAGGCTGCTTTTACCCCCGCATTAGTTAAATAGCAATTTGCTTTAAAACTAATATTGCCGCTTAAACCCACAGGTCTGCTATTATCAGAAACCAATAAGCCCGTATCAGAAGGCATGTAGGTACCGTACAGGCCACACTGGCTCATTGACTTATGTCGGTTCTTAGTTTGCGCATTAATAAGTAAATAAGCCCCCCAGGTTATTTTTTTTATCTTAATAGAATCGTCATTAATTGTATTCTTTATCCATTTATCGTTTTTTTCTACAGTAAAATAATCTGATTGAGCAATTTCAAAAGCACTACTTAGATTATAATATAATTGTGTGGATTGCGTGTAAAGGGTAATATTTCTTTGATTGTAATTGGCGATCATAATGAACATGCACAATATAATGCCAATTATAATGCTGATGATAATAGCAATGTATAAAGCACCGCCTTTTACTTTTTTTGTAACGATTTTTTTTTGGATGTTGTGAACGCTTTTTAAAAACATTATAACAGCATTAAGAAGTTATAATTTTCTCTTTTTTAGTTTCAGTTGAATCAGAAGTGGACTTCTTCTTTTTCTTGAATATTTTTTCTTTTGGAACTTTTGTTTCTTCTTTTGGCTTAACCTCTTTTTGTTTTTTCTCTCTTTTTGGTTTTTCTATTTTTGCCTTTTCAAAGATCTCTTCACCATTCTTATATTTTTTCTTTTCAATAATAATGCCGTTTTGGCCATATGTATAAAATTTACCATCCAATTTATCATTCTTAAAATTACTTTTAGCCATAAGTTGGCCGTAATCGTTATATAATACGTAAGCACCGTTTTTCACACCATTTTTCCAGTTAATTACTTCCCGTAATTTTCCATCAGAGTACCAGTTTTTCCATTCTTTATCTTTAAGTCCATAGGTAATTGTACCTTGTTCTTTAAGCTGGTTGTTTAAATAAAATGAAGTGTATTTACCATGAATTAATTTGCCTTCAAAACCACCTTTTGTTTCCATTATTTTTTGAGTAGCATACCACATATAGATGCGCTCATTATTTATTTTAATGTCTTTGTTCTGGCTGAGCATTTGGGTTTTTACAGTATAATCGTCGTAATTAACGGTTATATTAAATTGCTTCATTTTATCAGGTTCAGTATATTTTTGAGAAAACGAATTAAAAGATATTATGAGAAATAAGCATAAGCTATACCTTCTATGACCAATGATATTTATAAAAATATTTTCCATTTAGTATTCAAATATAGAATAAACTGTTTAGTATTTGGCAAATGTTACTAAATTTTATTTTTTATATAAATTTCGCTAGTTATAAGACTAATAAATTGATATTTATTAGTCTTATTCTTTTTACTTTGCAATGTTTAGCAACAACTATTTACCGTTCGTATTTACGAAATAGTTACCATCTACTTTCCATAAACATTTGACGTCTTTCAGAATCAGAAGCTTTTTGCTCTTGTTGAATTTTTTCCCTCAAATTTTCTTTGTGTTCTACATATTTATAAGAATTGGTTTTTATTTCTTCGACTGCTTTTAGAATGAATTCTAATTCCGCCCTTCTAGCGTCTGACCAATTAGTATCGCCATTTGAAGAAAACCAATTGTCTAACCACTTGATTTTTTGAAACATCTTAAAATCAGATTGGAATGAGAGAAACAATTTTATAAAATGCGTTAAATTATTTCTACTTACGGAGCCTGGTTTTCTGAAAAAATTAAATTCAACCCCCTTCACCGTAATTGGATATTAAGTTTTTTCTAATTTATGAGTATAGATAATATGACCTTACCCCAAAACTAGCCAGCAAGAAACTTATTTACATTAGTTGAAATAATCGGCACCCCTGCTTTCCAGGAAATTAATTATATTTTCATAACTTTTATTAATTCACGCCACAAATTCATTGGACTTTTACCATAATATTTTCAGGTTTAAGTTTCGGCTGGGTGTGATTTTCGGAAAAGATAAAATTCAACCCCATAACATTACCGGGAAAATAGTTTTTTCTGATCTTTGGATGTAAAAAATATAATTTTACCCGAGCTTTTACCCAACAAAAAACTATTTCAGCGCGATAAAAATAATTCACACCCAAGCTTTCGCGAGAATTAGTTAAATTTTTAGTGGTTTTTTGTATTTGTACCCCGTGAGAATTATTATAGTAATATTTCCGATACCCTTTTTATTTAATTTACCCCCATCTTTTACGAAAGTATTTTCCGATAAAGGCTCGACAGGGTAGATTTTCTCAAAAAATAAAATTCAATACCCCACACTATTATCTGAAATTAAGTTTTTTCTGATGTATGGGGTGTAAACAATATGATCCTACCCCTAACTACCCAACAAAAAACTATTTCAGATCGATAGAAATAATTCACACTCACGCTTTCGCGAGAATTAGTTAAATTTTTAGTGGTTTTTTGTGTTTGTACCCCATGAGGATTATCATAGTAATATTTCCGAGTGTAAAAGATGTAATAGATACCCTATTTTTTTTAGAAATTTAAAAGCTCCTTCTAATAAAACAGCTTTTTCATTATTTTTCCGACCCATCTTTTTTAAAGAATAAAAATTTACCCCCATCGTTTTATTAAAATACCCTAATCTTGGGGTACCATATTTTTTCAGACACCCTATTTTTTGATTTTAGTATACCATAAGACCCTATTAAATCTCAATATTTATTTTCTTTACCCCAAAAAACCCATCTTCTACTCATTATTTTGTTTAATCTACAAATCATAGCAAACACCTGGAACGAATTGTGGTATTTTTATTGTCGAAATGAAATTTCAGCCGGTTTGGTCAGATTATTTAAATTCTTTAGTGGAATTAGGGTTTACCATTCACTGATATTTTATAGCCATTTATTTTATAAAACAAAATGATAAACGAAATCCTGAATATAGACCTGTTACAACAGCATGGTTTTAAAATAAACGAAAAGAAAACCAAAGATAGGTTAACGGTGATGACAAAAGATAAATTTGAAATTGTCATCGTAGACGATGGGTCCGT
>JBDSFC010000506.1:0-3913 GCA_039919745.1 Bacteroidia bacterium
CCAATGTGTAATGAGTCGGCTGTTGGATCAAAACCTATATAGCCTGTTACTGTTTCTTTTTTAAATAATTCTTCAGTGCCGGGCATCATGTCTTGTAGTAGCCCGCGCCAGCGTAATTCTTCTATAAAATCGATCTTCATTTTTAATGTTGTCTTTATTATAACACCAGAGATGTTGCCTTAAAATTACAAATATTATACCAAGGATTAAGAGTTTGGCACGATGTTATTTTTGCTGATTTATCTTTATATTAGCGTTGATTATGTTCATATATAACGTTACTGTAAATATTGCTGATGAAGCCCAAAACGAATGGTTAAAATGGATGAAAGAAGTCCATATACCTGATGTAATGAAGACTGGTTGTTTTATTGACAGCCAGGTACTAAAAGTGTTATATGTGGAAGATGAAGGCCACACATACTCTATTCAATATAAATTCTTAGAAATGGTAGATATAGAAAAATATCAAAAAGAATTTGCGCCGGCATTGCAGGAAGAACACAAAAAAAAGTTTGAGGGCAAATACGCAGCGTTTAGAACGGTGTTGCAAATTGTGGATTAAGATTTACCGCAGAGACACAGAGTTTTATTTTTTGAAGGACAACTATTATTTAAGAAACCTCAGTGTTCTCAGTTTCTCTGTGGAAAAAACAAAAACAGGGCGATTATATAAAATAAAAAAGTCGGTAACCAACCGACTTTTTCAACCAAAGTAACTAAATTGTTTAACCCTTAATTATGACAATTGTGCTACTTATCTCTTAAACAAGAAATCAACGCTAATTCATTTTAAATGGTGGAATTTTTCCTTCCTCCATCATTTGCAAGCTTTTCTTTTTATGCGCTTCAAAATTACCAAACGCTAATGCGTCTAACATTTCTGTGCGGCTCATATCCGGGTTGCCAAATTGTTTGCGAATTTCTTCTGAACAACGGTCAACATATTTTTCAAATTTAAAAGGCGCCCAAACATATTCTTTTTTTACGGCGTCTTTATTAATAGCAAATTCTTTTGGTAAACCACCTTCAATTTTTGCTTTAATATCCAAACCTTCATAGGTTTTTGGTAATTGACGGTTATCAAACATAAATGGTTTACTTACCATAATTACATGTTTTTTACGTTTTGGGTCGATCATTGATAAACCCTCAATACGCAAGCCTTTTTTCTTTAAGGTTCCGTATTTGCTTTCAAAGTGTTTTAGTATCTCAAACATGATTATTGGTATTTAGACTTCAAAGTTAACTATATAATTGTTAATAACTTTATTTATTAGACGAAAATAATTTATTAAATCGCAATTGGGGGTGAAAATTGTTTATTTACCGTTTAAAAGCTGTTAATCTAACTTTAATAACTATATAATCGATTGATTTAAAACAACTTGCTAAGCTAGCCCTATTAACAAGATTTACCATGGATTTAAGACCAAAATTCCCGAAAAACCGACGAATTTTTTTGGCAGTAAAAAAGAAGAAAACTAATCTTTTTTATAAACCAACACGTTAAAAACGTATGGATTAATGCGCTTGATCTGATCTGTACGCTTAAGTCCTTTAAGCGCCTGCTTTTTTGGCTGGCTTAAAAGATCTGTTTTAACGCTATCAACAGCTAAAGCAGAGATAGAATTAAAGATCTGGTTAGATTTAATAGCAAAACCGGTAGCTTCAGCAGTAGTGATCTTACCCCTGATAACACCAATAACATTTCCCTGGTCGTTTAACAGTGGACCGCCACTATTACCCGGGTTTACGGGGATAGAGATCTGGTACATAGCTGTATCATTATAATATCCGCTTAAAGAACTCAAAGAACCTTCGCCATATACCATGTCTTTTCTTGGATAACCTAATGTGTAAACCTTTTCACCAATATCAGCGGGTTTCTCGCTAAAAGAGAAGGGTACATCCCATGTTTTAATAACATCGGCATTTACAATTTTTAAAATAGCGATATCTAATTTAGGATCAATTAAAATAACTTCAGTTAAAGTTCTTTCTAAATTACTGTTTTGAACAAAAACGCTATCAGCACCGTTAACCATGTGTGAATTGGTAATGATATAACCTTTGTTGTTTAATGCAAAGGCACTACCCTCTAGGTTTGCAGGAGCATATACCACTTTTGCTTTTGTAATCCCTTCAACAATAGCATCGCTCGAAGCTTCTAACTGCATTACTTTGCGGTTTAATTCTGAAAGCTGGGTGTTTTGCTGTTTTAATAAATAACCTCCGGTGCTTAATACAGCAATTGTGCTAAGTACTGCTACTACAGCAATACTGGCAGCATAAGCAAAACCTTTTACATAACGCTTGGTAGTAGTTCCTTTAATGGAAACAATTTTTGCATCGTTGCCAAATGCGCTGGTGTGAATAGCTTTTAATTTATTTTTAAACGCGTTACGTTTTTCGTTACGGTTTAAAGTTTCAAGAAGTGTTTTATGTTGTTCAAATGCATTTGTAAATGCAGCATCAGATTTTAATCGCGTTTCAAAATCCAAAACTTCCGGCCCACTTAATTCTCCGTTTAAATAACTATCAAATAAATCTATCGGTCTCATTTTCTTTCTATTTGTTCAACTTGTAATAATTCAAAAAAACTTTTCTTTAATCGTTGTAAACATTTGTACTTCTGATTTTTTGCATTGTCGGCATTTGTGTAACCAAATTTTTCGGCTATTTCATCCATGCTTAATTTTTGCACGTAAAAATCTTTTATCAATGTGGCGCAAGGCTCTCCAAGTTCGGCAAGGCTTTGGTTCATTTTTTCCAGCTCTGCTTCTTTGGTTTCGTGTGCGCTAATATCTTCTGTTACATCCACCACCTCATTCTCATCATCTTCTTTAAATAAAAATGTTTTGCTGTTCTTTTTCAATTGCTTTAACCATAAACGTTTTGCAATAGAATAAATATAGGTTTGCAGCTGACAGTTTAATTCAAAGCCCGGCTTTTGCACATTTTCGTAGAGAACAATTATTGTTTCCTGGTAAATGTCTTGTGCCGCTTCTTGCGTACCACTATTGTTTACAATAAATTTAAGAACGACATTATAGTACTTTTTATACAAAGCATTTAATATCTCATTATTTCCGGTGCGTAACCCATCAATAAATTGATCTTCGGTAAACTGCACTTTTGTTTTGGACATAACGCCTTGTTTGGATTAATACGATTATTTGATAAAGGTAACCTTTAGCGAATAAAATTTATAAATTATGATTTAAAATTTGGGGTAACCAAACCAGTTATTATTTTTATTTGCTTGACAATCAATAGTTTATAAATATTTTTTGAAAAACTTATATTTTTTTGGGTTACTATTTTTAAAAAAAGGGATAAATAGGAAATTAACCAACAATTTAAAAAAACTAAAAAATGAAAAAAGTATTTTCAATTATCGCAGTAGCTATTTTCGCTACAACTTTCGTAGCTTGTGGACCTTCTGCTGAAGAAAAAGCTAAAATGGAAGAAAGAGCTAAACAAGTTGCTGATTCTATCGCAGCTGCTATTAGCGAATCAATGAACCAAGTTACTACTGAAACAGCTCCAGTTGATTCAACTGCTGCAGTTGCTACTGAAACTACTGCTCCGGCACACTAAATTTGTGTTTAGTTAGTTAGCTGATTGGCCTCAAAGCATTGCTTTGGGGCCTTTCTGTCTTTAATCATTATATATTTGCCACAGAGTTTGTATTAAGACTAAAGTTAATATGGGTACAATGCTTTATCCATCAGCGTAATCTGTGCAATCTGTGGCTTTTTATTTCCTATCTTTGTAAACCAAATTACCTTATCTATGAAAAAAATATTTTTGTTCTTTAGTTTGATCCTTACAATTACATTTACAGCTTGTGGACCAGCTGCAGAAAGCCGTGATTCTATGATGACGCGCGCAAAACAGGTTCAGGATT
>JBDSFC010000522.1:0-3468 GCA_039919745.1 Bacteroidia bacterium
TGGCAATGGCACTATGACTGATAATGAAGGCCGTTTTTTACTTTCATCCAACAATAACGATACACTTATTTGCTCTTACGTAGGCTATTCAAAAGCATATTTACCGGTAAGTCAACTGGTTCCAAATAGTAAAGGAGAAATTAGAATTGTAATGGGCAAACAATTCATTAATTTAAATACCATTACCGTTACATCCTTTAAAGTAAAACCTTACGAGAGGGAATACATGAAATCGATCATTGACAGGAGTAAAATTAAAAGCCTTGATTATATTGGAAGTCCTATTTCTTCATTGTATGCGCAGTTTAGTAAAGAAGGTAAACAGGTAAGAAAACTGGCCAGGATCTTTGAAGATCTTTTAGTAGAAGAGGAAGTGCAAAAAAGGTTAAGTCCTGAAATATTAAGAAGATTAACAGGTGATGAGAATATTGATTATTACGCTTTTAGAAAATATTGTTACAATGTAAGTAATGAGTTTATTATTACGCATCAAGGTGTGGAGTTGTATTCTAAAATAATGGAATGTTATAAACGATGGAAAGCGGAAAAAGGTAAAGGATATAACAGTGATAAAGGATATAATAACAGTAACAACGAAAATAATGGTTACAAACCCTTTAACCATGAGGGTTACAAAAGCAAGACCAAAAAAGAAGAATAAAATTCAAATAAGATCCTATGAAAAATAATTTTATAGAAGTAGCAAAAAAACAATTTGATTATTATAAATTGTTAGGAGAAAAAACATTCGATCAGCTAAATGACGAGCAATTGTTTTTTATGTATAATGAAGATAGTAATAGCATTGGCATAATTGTAAAACATTTGAATGGTAATATGCTTAGTCGTTGGACAGATCTTTTGACAACTGATGGCGAAAAAGAATCACGCAAGAGGGATGGCGAATTTGAAAACGATATTAAAACTAAAAAAGATCTGCTTGAAGTTTGGAATGCGGGATGGAATTGTTTGTTTAATACTTTAAATTCTTTAAAAGAAGAAGATCTTGAAAAGACAATTTATATTCGTAACCAGGGCTGTTCTGTTATGGATGCTATAATGCGACAATTGGCACACTATCCTTACCACGTTGGGCAGATCGTTCACATTGGCAAAATGTTAAGTAACAACAACTGGAAATCTTTATCTATTCCAAAGAATGCGTCAAAAGAATACAATTCAGAAAAATTCTCAAAACCAAAGCACGACGCTCATTTTACGGACGAATATTTGAAAAAGAAAGATTAGATATATTTACGTCATTGCGAGGTACGAAGCAATCTCAAATGCAGATTGCTTCAGTCGTACCTCCTTCGCAATGACGAAAAGTATTAAATAATTTCCTTCCACTTTCCAGACTCAGCGTACTCTTTGATCACATTATTTCTTTTTGTTAAAAATTCAGTCAGGTGCTTTGTAAGCACAAGTGAATTAAATAATTTTCCAAAAATTCCGTAAGGTGATTCGTATTCAAACCGGTCTTTCATTAAAACAAGATCACCTTGTGTTTCAAAATAATGATCATGTTTAAAATATTTAAAGGCACCTTTTTTTTGTTCATCTCTAAAATGAAAAGGCCGGTTAACCACGGGGATTATAGAAGTAAGCTGTTGCCTGACGCCAAAATGGGTTGCTTCCCAGGTTACAAAATCATTTTGTTTTACGCAGCCGCTTGTAAGACCGTCTATGGCCTTTTCATTTGTTCCATCTGTTGAAAGAAGATGCAGATCGATGCTTGTTGCAAGGTCAAAGCAGACTTCAATGCTTGCTTTTATTTTTGTTTCTATTTCAATTACCGGCATATTATTTTTTATTCAATTCTTTCACGGTATAAAAATTTTTCCTGGGTGCTATCAAACGGCCTGTAAACATAATACACGTAACCATCTTTAATTTTTATCTTTTCTGCGCTATGATATTTTAATTTATAAGTACTTACTTCTTTGCCTGTTTGATAATTGATATTTTTTAAATAATGATGGCCATCTTTACTAAAAAAAGCATATACTTTATTGGTTACTTCATCTACAAACAATTGTTTTTTCCATTCACGCCAATTCTTTGGATGATGATAAGAGATGGTTACACTATCTATTATTTGATTTTTGTTATTGTAATGGTATAAAAAATCGTTGTGATGATTAAAAATACAAATAGTATCTTTTAAAATAAAAATAGGTGCGTACAATGGCTCATAAAACATACTTTGGGTAAAGCCACTCATAAGCGCGGCAATAATATGTTTATCTATCTTATAATAATTAGCAATATTCCTGACTTCTACTTTCATTTTTGGTGATAAATAATGGTATTCTAAATTATACAATTTCATCAGGTCGGCATTTGTAATGGTTTGCAATAAGTGTTTGATAGAATCATTATTTTTTAAGTAGTAATAATTAAATAATGGATATTTCTCCCAATTCGCGCGCGTATAAATAAAGTCATTTGCGGTATCGGCGATTGGTTCAATATACTGGTCAAAATCCCGCTGTTTAAAAACAAGAGGAAATAACTGGTCGTTTAAAACATCAAATCTAAAAACAGAATTTTCGCAAACTATATCCGTATACCCTTCATAATCGTGAAAAAAATGTTTTGCTTCTCCTGTTTCATTCGGAAGGTTATAAGAAGAAATTATTTTTCCTTCGTAGGTTGATAATTGCACCTTTGCTTTAGTTAAAGAGTTTTCTGCGGTAAGTAAAATGAGTTTATCTTCATAAAAATCAAAATCAAAAATGCTGTAATTCGGCTTACCAACAAGGGTTTCGGGTTTGTGAAGCGCATAAACGGAAACACTATCCAGTAAATTAGATCTTTGCTGGAGGGAGATAATTAGGTTAACAGTATCTGAATTATTTATTTTTACTTCCTTAATAAAGGTTTGATAGCTTATATGAGAAATTATTATTTTGTAAATGTTTTTTTTAGGAAGGCTAAAACTAAATTCACCTTTTTTATTTGTTATAATAAGGTCAGACGTGTTGGAAACCCTGATAGTCGCATTTTCAATAGATGTATTGGAGTTAATTTCATTTACCTTTCCTTTAATGATCACATTATTGGTTTGTGCGCATATAGTTTTAGCTGATAAAGTGAAAAAAATAAATAATATGTAACAATACTTATACATTTCTAAAAATAAGACGCAGATCTAATTTATTTCCATAAAATATTAAGCATTCCATATTTCCCAGCTTTTCTCAGCTTGTAGATGTAGCATACTTAAACCGTTTATGGTAATGGCACCTTTATCTTTTGCCTGTTTTAAAAAAAGTGTTTGTTCCGGGTTATAGATAAGATCGTATGCCAAATGTTTATCTGTAAATAAATGATAGGGCAGGGCAGGAGCTTCATTAATATTTGGGAATAAGCCCAATGGAGTTGTATTTATTATCAGTTTAAAAGCGTCCATCATTCTCTCGTTGATCTCTTCATACAAAAAAGTGTTTGTGTTTTTTTTCGGAG
>JBDSFC010000579.1:0-4689 GCA_039919745.1 Bacteroidia bacterium
GACAAAAAAAAGATCTTAAAAGAGATCATGTACGAACATCCCTTATTTGATGTTGCAGCAATTAACGCACAGAAAGAATTACAAACATTAAATACAAACGGACCATTATACTATTGTGGCAGTTACTTTAAATATGGTTTTCATGAAGACGCATATGCGAGCTCTGTAGTATTATGCGAACATATCCTACGAAATACGAATTAAATACAAATTTACGAATCTGGCTTACGAAATACGAATTAAATACGAATTTACGAATCGATAGTTAAGAATACGCTAATCCATAATTGGAGGTACGGATTAAATGTTAATCTACAAATCATAGCAACAAGCAATAAATAGGATTAAACAGTTATCTTAGTATAATGGAAGGAATACTTAAAAGAGATAATCTCGTTTATCCGGAACTTAGCTATAAAATTGTAGGTTGTGCTTTTGAAGTATTTAATGAATTAGGATTTGGCCACGCAGAAAAATATTATCAAAAAGCAATGGCAATAGGTCTTAAAAACGTTGGTTTAAATTTCAAAGAACAATTTTACGCGCCTCTTAAGTTTCAAGGAGAGTTAGTTGGGAAATTATATCTTGACTTTTTAGTTGAAGATAAAGTAATCATTGAATTAAAAAAGAGTGATCATTTTTCAAAATCAAACATCGACCAGGTAAATCAATATCTATTATCTAGTAAATTACAATTGGCATTATTAATCAACTTCTCAGCCAAAGGAATTATTAGCAAACGATTAGTAAATATTAATAAACATTGATTCGTACATTCGTACATTCGTACATATTCGTTTTCGTAGATTAGTATTTGAATTCATAAATTCATTTTTATTTGTAAAGCTTGACACTTCAATTCGTATATTCGTACTTATTCGTCTTCGTAGATTAGTCTTAAGATTCGTAAATTTGTACATATTCGTAATTCATAGTGAACAGTTGTTTATATAGATGTCTTGTCATGCATAACCGCACGAAGCCCGTTTCTCATCGGTTTCATTACAACGTGTTTTTGTTTTATATTGACCTGGATGAAATTGAGATCCTACGAAAAAAGCTTTTCCTATTCAGTCATAATAAATTTAATTTTTTTAGCTTCAGGGATAAAGAGCATTTACGATTACCCATTGAGAATCCCGATAAATCAAAAACAACCAAACAACATATTTTAGATTACCTTAAACAAAATGGAATAACAATTCTTCCAACTAAAATCATGTTACTGACCAATTTAAATGTATTGGGCTACAATTTTAATCCTGTTTCGTTTTATTATTGTTTTGATGAAAAGAACCAAGCAATATGTTGTGTGGCAGAAGTTGGTAATACATTCGGTGAAATGAAGCCTTATCTTTTAACCAAAGGAAATTATAGCGAAAACGCATTTCGTTTAAATACAGAAAAATATTTTTACGTTTCGCCGTTCTTGGACCATGACGCTAACTTTGATTTTACATTAGCCATTCCTGACGAAAAATTAAATAACCGTATTGATACTTTTAAGAATAATGAGCGCATTTTCATCAGCACTTTAACAGGTTCTAAAAAACCTATAACTAATCTTAATTTGCTTTGGTATAGCATTCGCTTTCCTTTTATAACATTAAAAATCATCACTTTAATTCATTGGAATGCCTTGCTATTATGGCGAAAAAAGATCCCATATCACAAAAAAGGCGAAAATACAGATCTACAAAAAGACGTATATCGTAGATATAAAAACGAGTAAAAAACATAAAAAAATGTAAGGATTTACCCTAAAATTCGTCTATTTTTAGGTTAATATTCTTAAATTCGTAAACGAAAAAATGTCAACTGCGGTAAGCATAACAGTTAAACAAGGATTTTATGAGAGAGTGATCATCGATCTGCTTTCTAAAATGCAATTAGGCAGGTTGAATATTACTTTGCCAAGTGGCCAGTTGATTAAAATTGGTAACGGTGAAGGAAACATTGAAGCAAACATTGATATAAAAGATCCGGATTTTTTTAAACGTTGCGTTTTATATGGCGATATAGGTTTTGGTGAATCCTACACGGATAGCGAATGGGATACAAATAACATTACTGATGTAATAAAATGGTTCTTATTGAATGCTGATAATGCACCAACGGTTTCTGGCAGCGACGCAAAATCATTTATTTTAAATATTTTAAAAACCTTCAATAAGATCTACCATCTAAAACGATCGAACAGCATTGATGGCTCAAAGAAAAACATTTCGGAGCATTACGACCTCAACAACGATTTTTTTGCATTATTTTTAGACGACACTATGACCTATTCTTCTGCTTATTTTAAAGAAGAAGGAATGACATTAAAAGATGCCCAGATGGCAAAGTATGATCGCTTGTGCAAACAATTAAATTTAAAAGAGAATGATCATGTATTGGAGATCGGCAGCGGTTGGGGTGGCAATGCTATTTATATGGCAAAGAATTATAAATGCAAAGTTACAACAGTTACTATTTCTGAAGAACAATATAAATTAGCAAAAGAACGCGTTGAGACAGAAAATCTTTCTGAAAAAATTACTGTTGTATTAAAAGATTACCGTTTACTGGAAGGGAAATTTGATAAGATCGTTTCGATTGAAATGCTGGAAGCTGTTGGTGCCGAGTTTTACAATACTTATTTTAAAAAATGTTCTGACCTTTTAAAGAAGGATGGCATTTTTGCGATCCAGGTTATTACTTGCCCTGATTCACGTTTTGAAAGTTTGAAGAATGGTGTAGACTGGATCCAGAAACATATTTTCCCCGGCTCTTTATTGCCATCAGTTGCGGCAATCAACAAATCAATTAATGAAACCTGTGATCTTACTTTGGTTGATCTTAAAGATATTGGCTTGGATTACGCGCATACTTTAAAGATCTGGCACCAGGAATTCAATAAAAATATTGATAAAGTTAAGGCCTTAGGCTTTGATGATTACTTCATCCGCAAATGGAATTATTATTTATGTTATTGCGAAGCGGCCTTTGTAATGCGTAATATTAATGTTATGCAATTGGTTTATACAAGGCCTAATAATACCGGTAGATAAATATTTCGTCCCGACGAGACTTGATTATTCCTTCTTTTTTTCTACAGATATTTTGTCCCTAACGGGACAATAAAGTTACTTTTTCTGATTCTGTAGGAATCAAATATGGTAGAAAAAAAAACGAAAGAGATTTTTAAAGTCCCGTAGGGACGAAATAATAATATAGCTACAATAAAAAATTATTTTTTTGGCACAAGTTCCTTAAACCTAGTAAAAATTATTGCCGCTAAAAAGCAAAGCACAAATCCTAATATTCCGTTCAAGCGAATTCCAAAATCATTACCAACATCTTTACCGTAGATCAGGAACATTGCAAATAAAGCAATACCAAAGGTTTGCGCGATCTTTACAAAGAAGTAACGAACTGCAAAATAAATGGCTTCTTTATTTTCTTTTGTTTCTTCACTGTCTTTTTCAATGATCTCGGCCAAAATTGCATTCGGTAAAATATTTAAAGAAGCTAAAGGAATAGCTGCGAAAGCAATTAAAGTATATATCTGGATCAAAGGATTAAAATCCGTTTTTCCTAAAAAATAAATTCCTAAAAATATTACAGATAATAAAGCAAGAGAAACAATAACAATTATTTTTTTGCCTATCTTTTTTGCTAGGTAATTAATTATCGGGTAAAAAATAAATGAGACCAGTACCATCATGATCATCAGTTTATTTCCAATGGTTTCGGGTAATTGCAATAATACAGTTACAAAATACATTAAACCGGAAGTAATAATTGTTACAGCAATAAAATAAGAGAAGTCAGCTACGATGAACAATTGAAAATTTTTATTGGTCAATGTTTGTTTCAAGGCTTTCTTCATTGGAATAGCGCTTGGCTGACTAATGCAATATTCTTTTTCGTTAATAGCCAAAACAGTTACAAGCATACAAATTGCTGCCAACGCAGCCATTAAGACAATTGTGATTTGTAGTGCAGAGATCCGTTGGATAGTTTCGGGCGAAATATTCTGGATCACATCTGTTAAATTAAATGCGTTAGAAGCAATACCAATGCCAAATACATAACCAACCGATTGCCAGGTGGCCAGCCTTACTTTATCTTCTGACGAATGTGCAAGTTCAGGCAATAAAGCATTGTATGGAATTATATAAGTGGTTGAGGAAACATAAAACCCAATTAGCATAAAAACTAACCACACAATGTTTATTGTACTTTCCTCCTGTTTAAGCGGATAAAACACCAGGCAGCAAAAAATAAGTGATGGTATAATTGCCAATTTCATTAAAGGAATTCTTCTTCCTTTTGGATTTTTACTTTGATCGCTAAACTGTGCTATAAATGGATCGTAGACAGCATCCACTAATCTTCCACTGGCTGTAACAATAGCGATCACATTAAATATTCCGAAAATTGCTACCTGCGTAATTAAATTTGGTAAGCCACTGTTATCCGGCGGAATATATAAGTAAACTAAAATAACGCTAATAAGATTGATCATTATACTCCAACCCATCATGCCAAAAGCATATGCAATTTGTTTACCGAGTGGAAGCTTTTTTTGTTTTTGCATGATTGTTAAGGGCTGTGACAGTAGAAAAAATTTAAACTTTAATTCCTATTACCAACACATCATCCACCTGCGCTAAAGAACCGCGCCACTTTTCGAATGTATTGTAT
>JBDSFC010000596.1:0-8941 GCA_039919745.1 Bacteroidia bacterium
CCTCGAGGTAAAAGTTACCAAGCTGCAACCTCCTATGAATGGCGAGGTAACAAGTACAAGCATAGTAATTAAAGACTAATTATAGGTCTTTAAATAAATCGTATCTTTAAACTGTGAGACCAAAAGCATATACCAACCAAGAAATTGAAACTGCATTTTCAGGATTAAAAGACTGGACGCTTAAGGATAATACTATCTTAAAAGAAATTACTTTTAAAAGTTTTGTGCAGGCTTTCGGATTTATGACGCAGGTTGCTTTAGAAGCTGAAAAATCAGATCATCATCCTGATTGGAAAAACGTTTACAACAAAGTTTCTATCAGTTTAAGTACACATGATGCCGGTGGCTTAACAGAACTTGATTTTAAATTGGCAAAAAAAATAGATAAAATTTTAGAGAATGGATTTTGATAACACAGGAGATACTGAGCTTTCTGAATTAGGAGAGTTTGGTTTAATTAAACATTTAACGCAACATATTGAAATAAATCATGATTCTACCGTAAAAGGAGTTGGTGATGATGCAGCGGTAATTAATAACGGCAATTTAGAAACCGTTATATCAACGGATATGTTGGTAGAAGGTGTTCATTTTGATCTTACCTATGTTCCATTAAAACACTTGGGCTACAAAAGTGTTGTTGTTAACCTGAGTGATATTTACGCGATGAATGCCGAGCCTCGGCAAATAGTGGTTTCCATAGCCATTTCAAACCGTTTTAAATTAGGTGCTTTAGAAGAATTATACGCCGGTATGTTATTGGCCTGTAAAAAATACAATGTTGATCTTGTAGGTGGTGACACAACTTCGAGCTTAACCGGACTTGTAATTAATATTACTGCTATTGGCGCAGCAAAAAAAGAAAATATTGTTTACCGCAATGGTGCAAAAGAAAGTAATTTATTATGTGTGAGTGGCGACCTTGGTGGTGCTTATATGGGCTTACAAGTTTTAGAAAGAGAAAAATCTGTTTTTAAAGAAAATCCAAATTTACAGCCTGATCTTGAAGGCAAGGATTATATTTTAGAGCGCCAGTTAAAACCTGAAGCAAGACAGGATATTTTTGAACTATTTAAAAAATTAAAATTACAACCTACTTCTATGATAGATGTGAGCGATGGTTTATCTTCAGAGATATTACACCTTTGCACACAATCAAATGTAGGTGTTGAGTTGTATGAAGAAAAAATTCCAATAGATCCTTTAACTTACGAAACTGCTTTTGAATTTGGATTAGATCCTACACTTTGTACTTTGAGTGGTGGCGAAGATTATGAATTACTTTTTACGGTTGATATTGGCGATTACGAAAAAATTAAAGCTACTAAAGAGTTTACAATTATTGGCCACATTACAAACGAAGCAAAAGGAAGATTAATGGTAGCAAAGGCAGGATCGGTTCATGAATTACAGGCGCAAGGCTGGAATTCTTTATTGAAAAAATAAAATTAATTTTGGATACTGCCAGGATAATAAAAAATAATCATGTCTTGCTAAAACTGCAAGATAAGCTTACAAAAAGTAATCATAGAAGGTAGTTAGCTGCAACAAAGGCGGACATTCCTCCGAGACAAAATCTCGGTCGACAAAAAACATTTCGTAAGACAAAAAATGAAACAAATAATATTAATTCTCCTTTTGACTTCATCAGTGTTCGGACAACAGGTCGACTTCAAAGTTAATGGCGGACAGAAAAATATTTATCATGACGCCATTGCGCATTATATTGACTCCATATATTACAACGACAAGCCGACTTTAGACACTTTATTCATTCTTAAAAATGAAGAGTTTACTGAAAATATTTTACCGATTACTATTAAAAAAATCAATATTTGTTTTCAGGACACTTCTAATATAAACAGACGATTAAAAGGCAATAGACATATAAGAGCCTTAAATATTTCCGCAGACACAAATCTCGGAAAAGACCGAATTAATATATTAATCAATTCTTTCATAATTAGTTCAGACAATAAAGGTAAGCCGACAAGATCTTGCAGAATTAGGTATTATTATAATCAGGACAAAAAAGAATTTGAATTCAAGAATATTGTGTGCGAGTATTAAACTGTTATCAGCGGACGCGAAAGCAGAGCGTAAGCTGTGTGCGCCTTTGCAGACAGCTAACAGCCAACTGGCGTAATTTTTTGCGTGTTAACGCTCAAATGCATAAATTGGACAAGCAAAAAACTCACGCCAGTTGGCAAAACGCTAGGTGCAAGTGGCGGACTGACATTCCGTAAGACAAAAAATGACGATAATTCTATGATTAAAAAAATAATAATACTATTTTTTGTACTCACTAAATTTGGATTTGCCCAGACTGCTCCGGAAATGTTATTATTAGGACTTGGAAATGCTATAAGAGAGAATGGGATTCCAAGTGGTCATCTAGAAGCGAAATTTCATAATGGTTTAATAGTCATTAACGCAGACACAATTAAAGGACAAATAAAAATTGGAGGTGGGGGAGTATTCTTTTTCAATGACTCAGTTGAAAAATGTATTAAAAAAAACAAGCCCTTTATTAGGAAGGTTGCATCGGTTGTATTTTTTCCTTTCATAAATAAAGATCCTAAAAAAAATTACATTAAAGCAAAAAAAATTACTTTTGTTAGGCTTTATGCCGCCGATTCTTTAATTACAAAAAATGGTTACATGGATTTTATTCATATTGGAAAATCTCCAAGTTTATCTAGAAGAATTTACTCAGGTTCAGTCGAAATATTTGACAACAATTACTGTACAGACGAATACCCTGGATATATTGAGGACGGATTGGTAGTGTTAGACAGCGGAAAAATAATAACAGCGTATAACAGCGCTCCAAAAAAGTACTTAGTGAATTATATTAATAAAAAATTCAATAAGGATTTCAAAACGTCTGACTTCAAACGAAGAATAGATGTTATATATTGGCTTAAACGCAACGACATTAATTCGGTGGACCGCATGTAATTGTCGGTGGACACGTTAACATTGCGTATCTGTGTGCCGCCACCAGACACCTAACAGTAAGCAGTTGCGAGTGAAAACTTGAAACTGACTACAAAAATAGAACTTTAACAAATTTAAAACGGAGAAAGCTGAAAACCGAAAACAAAAGACTTTGACAAATGAAAGACAAGGACTACTTAATAAAAATCTCTTGGACAAAACAGTTGACCTCGGCGCCTGCGACGACTGCGCGATGGACTTAGCCGACTATGACTCAGAAGAAGTTTTTTCTTGCATTACACAAATGCGCTTTGGACAAAGGTGAAAGTGAAATAATTCAAAGGGCCTGCGGTGAATCATTGGCGGAATTATGGTCAGGAAAAATATTCTTTCGCAAAGAATATTCGATAGGTCTTTCAGAATATACAGACGCAGAATTTAAAAGTTTATAAAAAACAAAAAAAGAGTGGCTTAACAATATTTAGTTCATACTTTATTGGTGGGCACTTTGCAGGTAAACCGAACCACTAACAGTGGCTAAGAGCACGATTGCGCATCTTTTGAAAAAATAATTACTTTTTACTTTTCTCTATTTCAAAACCAAAATCCATTATCAATGGCAGAGGATCAACACGCATACCTTGTTCAAAAGAGAATTGGTATTTTCCTGCTAAAGGAAAACGCACATTTTTTTTGATCGGAACTTTAAAGTCAAAAATATCACCTGCACCACTCCCTTGCCATTTCCCTTTTTCATCAGACAATATAACTTCCATCGTATCTGTCAATGTTTTTCCATCGGGATATTTTGTGGTTACAAATACAAATAAATTCCTGTAAGGGTAAGCATCCGCGTGACGTACCATTAAAGAAATATTATTTAAAGTAACTGTATCCTTGATCTCAATATCAAAAACCGCTTTATCTTTTACGTGCCATTCGTTCTCAGCAAAATTCTGGTACTTACTGTAAACAACATCGCTATTGCAGGATGACAATAAAAAGATCATCGCACAAAATAAAGCAACTGTTTTAGACATCCTTTTTTGGAGGATCGTTCTTTGGCGTGTCCTTATTGTCATTATTTGGTTTGTTAAATTTTCGGTTAGGGTTATTCTGGTTACGGTTAGGATTATTGTTTTTATTGTTGGGATTATTATTTGGTTTATCATTAGGCCCACCTTGCATTTTTGGCTTTTGATTTGGATTAGGATTATTTTGAGGCTTTTGGTTAAGATTAGCCTGTGTTTTTTGATTAGGATTTTGATTTGGTTTATTATTATGCCTTGGTTTGTTATTGTTATTTTTCGGTTTCGGTTTTTTATCAAAACGCGTTAAACTATCCTGGCCCACAACGTTCTCAAAGACCGGTTGTTCGATTGATTTTGCAAGCGCTTCTGTTACTATAGCCGATTTAATATCATCTGGTAGATCACCTTTTGCATTTGCCTCTAAAACTGAATGAACTGTTTTTACGTTTAACGGAATAAACACACCCGGATCGTGACGGTAACTAAACCACATCATCCGGCGAAAGATATCTGTTTTTTGTAAAAACGCTTCTCCTTTTTTGGTAAGTAATTTTTTACCATCCATATCAGGAAATTCTTTTAAGGCATCTATATAACTATCCAGCTCATAATTTAAGCAGCATTTTAATTTACCGCATTGCCCTGCAAGTTTTAATGGATTTAATGATAACTGTTGGTATCTTGCCGCACTTGTACTAACTGTTCTAAAATCTGTTAACCATGTGCTGCAACATAATTCTCTGCCGCAAGCGCCAATTCCACCCAAGCGGGCAGCTTCCTGTCTTGCACCTATTTGACGCATCTCAACACGTACTTTAAACTCGTCAGCCAAAACTTTTATAAGTTCTCTAAAATCCACACGCGCATCTGCTGTATAGTAAAATATAGCTTTTGATTTATCACCCTGGAATTCAACATCACTTAATTTCATTTCCAAACCAAGTTTTAATGCAATTGTTCTTGCACGAAACATGGTATTAACTTCTAACGATTGCGCTTCCTTCCATTTATCAATATCGCTTTGTTTTGCTTTACGATAAATTTTTCTGATTTCTTCGCTGTCAAAATTTACATTTCTCTTTTTTAATTGAAGTTTAACTAATTCACCTGTTAAAGAAACGGTTCCAATATCATGGCCAGGCGATGCTTCAACAGCAATTACTTCGCCTACACTTAAAGTTAAATTATTCAGGTTTCTAAAGAATTCTTTACGCGAATTTTTAAAACGTACTTCTACAATATCAAATTGGCTTTGCCCTTCAGGCAAATTCATATTTCCTAACCAGTCAAAAACCGTTAATTTGTTGCAACCATCCTCGGTACCACACGAACCATTATTATTACAGCCTGCGGGAATCCCGTTCTTTTCAGTTCCACAGCCACCAGTACTACATCCCATAGTTTCAAAATTTATGCTTAAAGATAAGAAGTTTGAGGGTCTTTTGCAAATGAACCCGCATCTATGTATTGACAGTAAGCCGTTAATATCTAGTATTTTAAGTCACCTCAAATATGCATGTGATGTTACTTTTTACCTACCTTTGACGAACATGCGTATTAGTTTATCCTATATTTTTATTTTGGTGGCCCTTGTATTGAAAAGCCAAGACAAAATTTATTTTTTAGATGGTACAACTAGAACGGGGAAAGTAACTGAAATAAGATCGCAACAAATTGTGATCAAAGAAAATTATGAGAATACCGAGATCCCAAGATCTGCCGTTCTGTTAATTGAATTTTCAGATGGATCTACCGAGATAATAAATATACCCGAAGAAAATATTACAGCAAACATCGATAAAAAAGAGAATTTTCATTTTAAACAACCAAAAAATGAAATTTATAATTACAACCAGGCGTCCATAAATAGTCTTGCATTATGTAATGCGGATGTGACTGCCTTTTATGAACGCATTTTATCCACAAAAAAAATTGGTCTTGGCCTTATAGGTTCTTATAATTTTAATTTGAATGCAAACGGAATTAATTCTTTTATTGCAGTTTTAGCCAACGCTAAAAAAAATTATGATCTGGGAGCTTTTATTAATTTATACACCGGAAGAGCTGAAAAAAGAACCCGTTTTTATTATGGCATGATGATAAAATATACTTCATTTAATTTTACCACCGTTAAAGAAGATAGTTCAAAAGTAGGAAATGCGTATTCAGTAACAACTAATTATAAAGCCGCCAAAGGGCATCAATTAGCTACAATTTTTACAATTGGCACAAGCACTGACATTACAAGGAATTTTTTTATTAAAACCATTTTTGGCATTGGTGCATTTAAATTGCATGGTGATTATAAAGAACAATATAACCGGGAACTGAACAAACAAAGCAACCAGGCCAGTGGGTCTAATACGGCGCCCCTTAATGTTAAATTTTTACCAAAATTTTATTTTGGAATAAACCTGGGTTTTAAATTATAATGCGAAACATACATATAATCTTTCTTTTCATTTTTTCTCTAAACTTACCTGGGCAGGATAAGGTTTTCTTTAAAAATGGCGCTGTAAAAAAAGGTTATATTGTTTCTATGTCAAAAGATGTTGTGTTCTTTAAAAATTCAGACACCTCTCTTAATACTCAAAAGATCCCAAAGAATATCCTGCTTTTAGTTGAGAATTATAAAGGTGATGTTTTTATTTTTTCGGAAGAAAAGAAAAACATTTCAGGCGACACAATTAAATTACCTAGTCTTAAAAGAAATATTTTTGGAGTACAACCTTTTGCTATTTTTTTTGGACGCGGTACTTTTGTATATGAGCGCATGACAAAAGATGATAAAATTGGTTTTGTTTTTCCTTTATCAATAACTTTTGATCCAAGCGGTAAACTTTATAAGTCACAAATAGATACCAGTCAGAATTCTATAAAACGTTTAACAGGTGTAAATTTTATTGGCGGTATGGATGTAAATTTTTACGTTGGCCGAAAGTATTATTCTAAATTTTTTCTCGGGCCAAGAATACGCTATGGCACAGATATGTTCTTACGTGGCATTGAGGCTTACTCTATACAAACACAATTTGGGTGGAAATTAGGTGATCCGGAAAAAAGATTCGTGCAACACTTTTCTTTAGGGTTTGGATTTGTAAGAATATTATCTTCGCCGGCCGGAACTTTGATAAGCCCTAAACAATCATTTGGCTGGTACAGTATAAATTACCGTGCCGGAATTAAGTGGTAACGTTTGCAGCAAAGCTGCAAACTATTTGTGAAATAAAAGCCGCAGATTACACTGATGTCACAGAGATTGTAAATCCGCGAAATCTGTGTCAAGTTTTTAGGCTTGATTATTACCTAGTCTATATCTGTCTTCAAACCCCTTATTCCCCTGCAATCCGCCACTATGAATAATTAGAATTTTAGAATTTGGTTTTATTTTATTCTTTTTAATGAGATCAAAAACAGCATAAACTAATTTTGTGGTATAAATATGATCTAAAGGAATAGCAAACTCTTTTTCGAATTTTGTTTTAAAATCAACCAAATCTTTATCCCTTTTTGCATAACCATTAAAACAATAATTATTAGTAATGCAGTTATTTTCTATTTGTAATTTTTCCAATTCTTCGTTACCATTAATTATAAGTTTTTGCTCCGGAAAAATAGTTCGTAATTGTGTGCTTGCTTCTTTTGGTGAATTATTCTCACCCTTTAAAACACTTATGCCAACAATTGTTTGATTTGGTCTTGCGGAGGCCAGTATACCCGAATATGTTGTTGCTGTACCACAAGCACTAAAGATATAATTGTGCTCCCATTCAGGTTTTAAAATTTTCATGCAACCCAAAATACCTTCTTTATTATTTCCACCTTCAGGAATTAAATAATGCGGGCCAAATTTATTGTTTAAATGTTTTTTGAATTCAACGGTGTCTTTTGTTGAATATGTTTCTCTATCCACAAAATACAACTGCATTCCTTTTTCTTTCGCAGTTTGCAAAGTAAGATTTAAGATCTCCGTTTGTTCACCACGAATAACGCCAATAGAATTTAAGCGTTTTAATTTACACAAAGCGGCGGTTGCAGCAATATGATTAGAATATGCGCCGCCAAAAGTAATAATGATCTTTTGCTCGTCTTGTTCTGCTTTTTTAATATTTTGCTTAAGCTTGAACCATTTATTACCACTAACCTCAGGATGAATAAGGTCTAAACGAAGAATTTCAACCGATAGATCTTTTGCAGTAAATATATCAGAATTTATTTTTTGAATTATGGGATCGTACGGAATCACACATTGTCTATTTAGACTTCTCTTCCCAGATACTTACCAAATGAACAATGGTCTCTGTTGCTTTTTGCATATCAGATACGCTCACCCACTCTTGTTTACTGTGAAAAGCATGTTCACCTGCATAAATATTCGGACAAGGCAATCCCATAAACGATAAACGCGAGCCATCTGTTCCGCCGCGAATGCTTGATAAAACGGGCGTTACACCGGTTCTTTTAATGGCTTCCAATGCATAATCAACCACTTGCGGGCAGGTTGCCAATACATCCTTCATATTGCGGTATTGCTGCGAAACAAAAAATTCATACGAGCATTTATCATAATGAGATAATACTTCTATTGTTATTTGTCTTAATTCTTCTTCTAAAGCTAAAAGTGTTGGTGTATCAAAAGCGCGAATGATAAATTTTATTTCGACTTCTTCCAATCCTCCATTAATTGCAACCGGGTGCATAAAGGGTTGTTTCTTTTCGGTTGTCTCAGGAGTTTTTTCTACAGGAATTTTATTTACAATTTGTGCTGCAATCTTTATCGCATGTTGCATTTTATCTTTTGCAAAACCAGGGTGCGTTGGAAAGCCCTTGATCTTAAGGCTTACACCATCAGCACTGAAGGTTTCGTTCTCTACATGGCCTAATGTTTCACCATCCATCGTATAGCCAAACTCAGCATTTAATTTTTTGATGTTTACTTTATCTGCGCCACGACCAATTTCTTCATCGGG
>JBDSFC010000606.1:0-5001 GCA_039919745.1 Bacteroidia bacterium
TTCTTTTCCTACGTAGATTGATGATGCAAAAAGAATTAGGTTAGCATTTACTATTTGTATGGTTTTTGCATATCTATGTAATGAATAACTGGATAATATAAGAACAGTAGATAAAATAATGTTATAAATAACAATTGTTACAATTGATGATGCAAGACCCAAATAGATATAAATTGGCAATTGTGATAAACAACTCACTAAACCAAAAATAGCAAAACGGTTATTAAGCTTTATTTTTTTTACCTCCGATATTTTTTGTCCTTCTTTTATACCAAGGCTTGACAGGTAATTAAATATTTTACCTAATGGTTTTATAACTTTAGAGAAAAGGTTTAATTTGCTGCTTTTGTTATAGAACATTAAGTTATTTTGAACTTTTATAGAAATATTTTTCGACATCATTTGCTCTTAATCTGAAACAAAGAAACGTGGATTGGCTGTAGCAATTAGTACTTAAAATCTTACATTATAACTGATGTAAGATTTTAGACGTTTTTGTACAGATAACAAGGTGTTGAGCTAAATTTTTAGGTCAATGTGTGCGATAATCAAGAAATTGTTAATGAAAGGAGTTATTTTGGTGATCTTTTCATGATCGCAGAAGTAATAAATGCACTTGCCAAACCAATAAACATAAACGAAAATAATTTTCCGGTAGTGGCTTTAAAAGCAGAAACTTCAGAAGTATGAATTTGCTCTGCAATTATTTTTTGATAATCTTCAGGCTTAATTTTTACCTGCGATTTTAAAAAGGTGATAAACTGTTCACTATTATAATAATTAATAGCCATGGCTTTGCCGCTGTATTCAAATTCAAAATAATTATAAATACTAACTAATACAGCACCAACGGCAAAAATGGTTAAGCTAATGCGCACGGCTTCTTTTCCGGCAATAATACCATTGTAATCTTTATCTCTTACACTTTTTATAGCAAAAACATAAAAAGGAACGATCAATAAAACGCTTGTAACTCCTGAATAAAAATATCCGAAAGTAGATAAAGAGTATCCACCCAATAAAATAATTAATTTAAAAATAATTGCTGTAAGGCTATAGGCAATTCCAAAATAAAGAGCTTTTCTGTTCACACGTAATGTTATTTAATCTTGAATTTTTAATTTAGTCTTGAATTTATTATCCATTCATGCTGGCCAAAAATTCTTCGTTGTTTTGCGTGCGACGTAATCTTTCCAATAAAAATTCCATAGCCTCTTGTGGGTTCATATCACCTAAGTGTTTACGCAATACCCAAAGGCGCGTTAAGGTTTCTTTATCCATCAATAGATCGTCCCTTCTTGTAGAAGATGCTAAAAGATCAATAGCAGGATAAATACGACGGTTAGATAATTTACGATCCAACTGTAACTCCATATTACCAGTTCCTTTAAACTCTTCAAAAATAACTTCATCCATTTTAGAGCCTGTTTCTGTTAAAGCAGTTGCTAAAATAGTTAATGAACCACCGTTCTCAATTTTACGAGCGGCACCAAAAAAACGTTTTGGTTTGTGTAATGCATTTGCATCCACACCACCAGTTAATACTTTACCACTGGCAGGAGAAACCGTATTATAAGCACGTGCTAAACGCGTGATACTATCCAATAAAATAACCACATCGTGTCCGCACTCAACCATACGTTTTGCTTTTTCTAAAACAATGTTGGCGATCTTAACATGTTTCTCTGCGGGCTCATCAAAAGTACTTGATACAACTTCTGCTTTTACACTACGAGCCATATCGGTTACCTCTTCAGGACGTTCATCAATTAAAAGAATAATTAAATAAACTTCAGGATGATTATATGCAATTGCGTTAGCAACGTCTTTTAATAAAACAGTTTTACCTGTTTTTGGTTGCGCTACAATTAAACCACGTTGTCCTTTACCAATTGGCGAGAACATATCCATTACACGCATGCTTAAATTCTCTTGCGGGTGGCCGGTTAATTTTAATTTTTCGTTAGGGAATAATGGCGTTAAATAATCAAAGATCACGCGATCACGTACAAATCCAGGGTCGCGACCATTGATCTGTTCTACTTTAATTAACGGGAAATATTTTTCACCTTCTTTTGGAGGGCGAACACCACCTTTAACAACATCACCCGTTTTTAAACCAAATAATTTTATTTGTGATTGTGAAACGTAAACGTCATCAGGCGAATTTAAGTAATCATAGTCGGAGCTACGTAAAAAACCATAACCATCAGGCATAATCTCTAATACACCGGTTGCAAAAACAATGTTATCAAAATTGTAATTTACTTTTTCATGTTTTCTAACAGGTTCCACATCAACATGCGGCATGCCAGAAACACCGTTGTCGTCAGACTCGCCATTCTCATGCGTAATTTCTTCGCCGCCTGAATTATCTTCAGAAATTTTTTCTTCGGGTTCAACAGTCGCTTCTGTTTTTGCAACTACCGGAGCAACAAAAACTTCTTCTTCGGTAGGAACGCTTGTTGTTTCCTGGTGAGTGTCTTCAATAATAGGATCCAGTTTTACAATTTTACGTGGTCTTTTTTCTTTCATTTCTTTGGTATTACTTTTTGAAAATTTTGGTGCGATTTTAGCCGCTAACGCAGGCTCTTCGGTTTGAGCATCTACTATCTTTAAGATGAGATCGTTTTTTGCCAAACCTTTTGTGTCTATTGAGAACGCTTTTGCAATGTCTTTTAATTCCGGCAAAGATTTACCGTTTAATTCAAGTACTTGAAACATAAAGGGGATTAATAATAATTAATGTATTTAAAATTTTTTTGTTTTTGGTTGATTGTTTGGTCGCAAGAAAATGCAACTTTAATAATACAACACAATATTAGTAAAATTGTTTGAAAGAAAAAAACTATTTACGAAGTTTTTCGGTATTTTTTGGCATAAAAATAGCCTCAAAGTACCCGTTTAACTGCCTTTTATACTTTTAAACCAGTTTATTAAAAGCGCTTGTTGTTGTTTACTTAAGTTGGCCTGCTTGTGAATTAAAGTATAAGAGGTCATTGGCATTTCGCCACCCTCAACCATTTCAATGCATTCTTCCAGTTTATGGTCCTTTTTCTTTTGAGAATAATTTCCCCAAGCCGAGAAGTTAAGATGATGGCTGCCTTCATTAATATGATGTTTTATCCACCATGAAACAGGGGCAATATTTGTATACCATGGATAGGTTGGTTGATCGGAATGGCAATCATAACAAGAGATCTTTAAAATAGAAACAACTTCACTATCCGGTTTTAATATGGAGATCATATCCGTATTTGGATCAACTGGTTTTATGGTTTTATCTATTCTGAATAATTGAAATAATAATAACAAAGCTAATAAGCCCAGTGCGATCTTTTTCTTGCTTAACTTTTTGAGCATAATTTTTTAAATAAAAAAGACTTTTTCATAAAAGGCTTTAAAGGTAAAACTAGTTTTTTAATTACATGATTAATTTCAGGTAAAGCATTATTTATTGAGATAAATAATTAATGGCCTTCTAAGAATTTATTAAAATCATCTGTTGTTGAACTGAAAGAAAATACATCACTTACCAGGTAATAATTTCCTTTATCAACACAATAATCGTAAGCAAATTTGGCATAAGTTAATTTATCATCATCCATGCTAAATAATTTGCAAATTTCTTTTATTTGATCGGCTGACATACAATTGTTTTTTGTTGCCACTTTTGCAGTACTCATTTTTGTATCTGAAAATGCTTTCGATTCAACCGATTGTTTCATATTAGAAAAATTTGCCGGTGTCATCGCCGTCCTACATCCTGCCGCAGTGGCAGGTATTGTTTGCTGATCAGATTTATGCGGATGATGGTGATGATCTCTGGGTGAAGAATTATTAGTAGAGCTAGAAGTAGTAGTTACCGTAGTTGAAGTGCTGGATTGTGTAACGATCCCATTATTAAGATCTGTACCGTTATAATTAATATCAATTGGCTGCACACTCACGTGAACATTTGTACTCTTTGGATTAATAGTAGCAGTATTCGTACTCATTTGTGTTGTAGTAGTGGTATAATTAGAATTACTATTATTATTTGTATTAGTGTTGTAATTATCATTGCTGCTTGGTTCAGCAGTATGGTATGCAACGGTTGGTACATTATTGGTAAAATTATTATCCAATGGTGTTTGTCCAAAATAACGCAGTTTTAATTGTTTTTTCATATCGCGTTTTATTTTAGCGGTATGTTCAAAGCCGGGTTCTAAAGCCATGTTTTGTTTTAAATTTGGAAGGGCTTTATTTTCGAATTCAATTCGTAAACTAATGTTGGGTGTAATGTCAGTTACTTTTACATTACTTTCAGCGTTGTTATTTTGTTTAATGCCATTTACAAAAGCATAAAATTTATCGCCGTCTTCCGAAAAAATAACCAGGTTTACTTTTTGACCAAAAGTAACTAAGCTTAAAAATAATAAGCCTGAAAAAATAAATAAGCGTGTTTTCATTTTATATAAGTTTAAAGAGTTAATTGCTTTTCACAAGCATTGTGCCAAAAAAAGAGATGTAACCGTTAAGGGATGTTAATGCAACAGGAAAACACAAAAACGCAACATTTAAACAAACTTTTCGCCTTTGTTTACTTTTACGTCGTTTACAAAGTTCCTGATCTGTTGTTCGTCTTGTTTTTTGCAGATCATTAGTACGCCTTCGCTTTCAACAACAATATAATCTTCAAGACCTTGTAATACTACTAATTTATCTTTTGGCACCTGAACAATACAATTATTACAATCATAAGTAATAATGTTCTTGCCAACAAGGGCATTGTGTTTTTTATCTTTTGGAATGTGCGTATACAAACTACCCCATGTACCAAGATCGCTCCAGCCAAAAATACTGGCCCTAACATATACATTCTTTGCTTTTTCCATTACACTGTAATCAATAGAAATGTTCTTGCAAACATTGTAGGCGTTATTTATAAATTCTTTTTCTTTAGGTGTATTGTAAACATCCCAGCCTTCTTTAAATACATTGGCTAATTCCGGATCGTTT
>JBDSFC010000003.1:0-3591 GCA_039919745.1 Bacteroidia bacterium
ATTTCGGTTACAAGGTAATTTTTAAAGGTACGGTAAGGATTGAAAGAATTATAATCCGGTCGTTCGATACGGCGGTTAAAAGATAATTGTAAACTATTCTTTTCATTGGCATTATAATCAACGCTCACAACCGGAAAGAGATTAAAATACTGCCGTGTATACTTTACATCATTGGTTTTACTATGCGCATTTATGTTTGTATTCTCAGCCCTTGTACCGGCCTGAAAATTAAATTTTTTAACTGTTTTTTGTAAATTAATATACGCCGCGGTAATTAACTCGTTATAAGAAAAAATATTTGTGAGTGATGAATCTGTTACATATTTATCCATCGTAAGATCTTTATTGGCGAAATAAAAATCACTCAGCATGTTTTGGTGCGTGGCTTTTAAACCACTTTCCAGTTTAAGGGTTTTACTGAGTTGCTTTTCAAAATCCAGTTTTGCTGATGCAATGTTAAGCAGTAATTTATTTGCGGTTTGATAAATTCTGTCCTGCGAAATAATTGGGCCTGTAAAATCCTGGAACCTGGTATAAAAATCGCCTTTATAAATATCAAAATTATAAGTATAATCAGCGCTGAATAATAATTTAGTGCCAACTGTATCAAATAAATGTTCTGCGTTTAAATTTAAATTGGTATAAGACCATGGATTGGTTTTGTTATAACCATAATCTGAATGATTATAACCCAGGTCGCTGTTCTTTATATCAATATTCCCCACCCTATCGTGATGCGCAACAGCGCCCCATGAAGAAATTTTAACGCCAATAATATTTTTTGAATTTACAAACCAGTCACTTCCAATATTTGCATACAGATAAGGATTACGTTCACGCTCAAAATAAACCTGGTCTAATTCACTGGTATTGGAATTAAATAATACAACACGATCGGTATGATTTACTTTTCGGACAGATTCATCTGCCGCGCCAATACTACTAAAAAAAGTGAGTTTTTTTCCTTTATAATTTAATTCTAATCCGCTTAACCCGTTTCCATAATAAGCCTGGGTATAGGTAGCGTTAATGCTTCCGCTAAAGCCAATTATTTTTATTTTTTTTGTTTTAATATTTATTATTCCTGCGCTGCCCGAGGCATCATACTTTACAGGTGGGTTTTTCATGATCTCGATCTTCTCAATCATTGAAGCATTTATTCCTTTTAAGACATTAATAATTTGTTGTCCTGACAATTGTTGCATTCTGTCATCAATAAAGATCTTTACACCTTGCTTGCCCTGAATAGAAATATTATCATCAACAACTGTAACACCCGGTAATCGAGATAACAGATCAAATGCAGTATTGCCAACTGCCAAAGGACTACCTTCAATAAAAACAGTAACATTGCCATTTTTAAATTCAATTGGTCTTTTAATAACAGTTACAGCGATCTCATTTAAATTAATTCCGGCAGAACTTATTTTGAGATCCGGTATCTGTAAATTACTCGCATTATCCAATTCAAACGAAGAGCTATATTTAATAGCATAACCCGGTACAATAATTTTTATGAGATATTTACCCGGTGTTATTTTATCAAAATAATATACACCGCTATCATTGGTAATAACTCCTTTATAAACGAGACTGTCTTTTGCATCTAATAAAGCAACCGGCACATAGGCCATGGGAACGTTTAATGAATCATACACGTTTCCTTTAATGAATGATTGTGCCTGGATCTTTACAATTAACAGGAGGAAAATAAATATAAAAAAATGCCTTGCCAGAATAATACGTTTATTAGAATATGCTATAATTATCTGTACACTTCAAATGAAATAGAGTTCATTTTATTATAATCTTGCTTTCCAATTTAAATTACCCGAATTCATATCTACAGAAAACACAAAACCCTGAATAGTAAAAATAAAGCTCTCACCGGTCATTTTGTGAATATCCATAGTAGATGTATAAGCATAACGACCGGTTTTATTGCTCTTTGTAAAATAATCGTCTGCATTAAATGAGTCTTGTTTTACTTGCCATAGCAGTTTACCTTCATAAGAAAAACAAGAAAGTATAAAATTAATTTTATCTGTTGTTTCATAACTTCTTATTATAACACGTTTTAATTTTTGAGAATTACCCATTAAGCTTGCGTCGAGTAAATTATCAGCTATCACATTTTCCTTTTCATCTATTAACTGGTACAATGGGCCTTCTTTTTTATTTTCCAGTTTAAAGTGCTTCCTTTCGTCTATTTCTAGATCACGACTTGTAACGCGACGTTCTTTGTTATCTGGATGTTTTTTTGTACCATCAGGTTCTTCAGTTTTAAACTTCATTGAAAAAAGTTCAAGATAATACGTAAGACCAGCTTTAGTAATGATCTTTATCCATTTTTCGCTTTCGTCATATGTACATTCTTCAACGCCACTACTAAACTCTTTAAACATTTCGGGTAATGCGTAATAGCTTAGATCAGCAATTTCCTTTCCTGCTCTAACGTTATAAAGATGGTAACAGTCGCCGCCGGATTTGTAAAATAAAGTATCACCTTTTAGTTTGATTATATTATTAAAGTATCCGATCACATCGCGGTGAAGCCTGATCCCCGTTTTTACATCCAAAACATTTAATCGTTGGTCTATATGCGTGCCGGAATTTTTACGATGCATCTTAAAACTTCCTTCAGTAACAAAACAGATCCAGTCTTTATTGGCCACAGCATCTTCAAATCCATCTGCATAACCATAACCCCACGATTCGTTCAATTGCATAACAGTCATAAGTGTTACAGGTAAGGATAAAACAAGAATTATCTTATATGACGAATTTAATTTTTCGTTCTTAAAAGAACTTGTTGCTAACACAAGTGTCATTATAATTGCGAAAAAAATAATTATTGGTATTAACGCTAAAAGCCATGAGGAAAAAATGCCATCTAAAATGTACTCCATATTGTTTTGACTTTACTTAAATTTAAAAGAGTACAGTGAGCTTGATGAACTAAAACTACTTTGTTTATTTTACATTTACAATAAAAAGAAGGAATATTAATTTCCCTATCAAAACAATGTTGTTTGAACCACGCTTTGCGGTTTAAGTATTTGGGTACTTGTTGAAAGGTTTCCGGTTATCTCGTAGACAGCGGTTTCATAATCCCGCGAAGCCACAATAACAGTGGTATTGCCGGCCTGTTCTAAAAAAAGTTTGTGAACTAATTGCGGACTATTATTTTCTCTTGAAAGATGCGATAAGATCACATGGCTTAAAAAAGGAGACCTGTGTTCTGTAAAAATTTCCAGGGCTTGCACATTTGATAAATGCCCGCGCCCACTACGGATCCTGTTTTTCAAATAATACGGGTAACCGCCCGTTTCCAGCATTTCTTCATCGTAATTCGCTTCCAAAAAAGCGGCGTGGCACTCTTTAAAATTATTGATCACATGCGTACAAGGCGTGCCAATATCAGTTAGTACACCAATATTTACATCGTTGCCCGAAACAATAAAACTATAAGGGTCAGAAGCGTCATGTGATTTTGGAAATGCTTTTACAATTAAATTACCAATTGCAACAAGTTCATAGCCCTTAAATGTCCTGATCAATTGATGTGGTAAGAAAAGGCCACTGTTATTT
>JBDSFC010000028.1:0-2650 GCA_039919745.1 Bacteroidia bacterium
AAAAGCTTCAAATTCCTTATGCAAAGATTGATTTTGGCGAGGCGGAAATAAAACAAAAATTAAGCGTGGAAAAGAAACAAAAATTTAATGATGCAATAAAAAAATCCGGTTTAGAAATTCAAGAAAACAAACAAGGGGTTTTAACCGAAAAAATAAAGATCATCATAAACGAACTACTCGAAAATCCTGAGACATGGCCTAAGGTGAAATTTTCAGTTTACCTTAAAGAAAAACTAGGTTATGATTATAACTACATGTCGAACCTTTTTTCTGAAACACAAGCCACAACCATCGAGCAATACATCATTTTAAAAAAGGCTGAAAAAATAAAGGAAATGATACTTTTTAGTGATCTGAGTCTAACAGCTATCTCGCACAAATTAAAGTATAACAATGTTTCTCATATGTCATCTCAATTTAAAAAGGCTACCGGACTAACCCCTTCGCACTTTAAAAAACTTAAAAAATTAAGAGAAATAAGAAGAGACCTTTAATTATCTTCTTTCAACACTAAAGGAATTAAAAGAAAGGGAGTAGTTTTTATTTTGTGTTTCTTCGCCATCAATTGCTTTAACACCCAATTTATTTACTTGCTTGGCTAATTTAACGGCACGTTGCCAAAATCCTTTTTTTGCCGGAGTTACCGGTAAAGCATCTTCATCATCGCTTTCTTCAACAGCAATTAAATAATTTTGTTTTGATGATCTTGTTTCATTCCGATTAGTAAATGCAATTGCTGTATGGGTAGTATCTATAACCGAATTATTCTTTACTATAAACTCTTTGGGTTCGTTACCAAGTTGATTATTATTGATGAAAGGATCTTTCTCTTCTTTATTGATAGCAACAGAATTAGTTTGTGGTTCTTTTAATTCGTTTTGCTGATCCTTATTAATTGAATTGTTGTTAACTGTATTGTTGGTTTTCTTAGCTATAAAATTTACGTTTTCAGGAATATTATTATTTAATTTATCACTTGAATCAACAGGTTTAATTAATTGATTTTCAGTGTTATTTAAAATTTTATTAAAGTTATTTTTTGCAATTTCTTTGATCTCTGTTTTTGGTTTTGCGTTGTAATAATTAAACACAAACGCTAAACCGATCAATAATAAAATAGCAGCGGCGAGAGATGCAACCGTTCTAAAACTAAACAAAGCAATCACTTTTGTTTCTTTCTTTAACGCTTCTTTATCTGAAAATACAATTGTGTTATCTACTTGTAATTTTACTTTTTGGAAGGAGGCAAGCTCCTTCTGAAGAATCATATTTGTTTTTAATTCCTTTTCAAAACTTAATTTATCCGCAATGCTTAATTGGTCTTCTGTATAAGCTAAAGCCGTATTGCTTAAAATAAGATCGTCTTCGATTTTATATAATGTTGTTTTAGCAATTGATAAAGATTCATCAAAGCTCAAAACAGTTTTTTGATAAGTGCTCAGTCTCTTAGCTAAATCTTTATTACTTAGCAACATAAGCTCAAATGCTTTTCTCGCAACTTCAGGTAAATTGTTCTCTAAATAGTTGATCAATTCCTCATCTTCATTGAAAGTATCTTGTTTTTTAAGATCATTCTTAAAATCAATTTTAGTATCATCGCTTGTAAAAACAGGCAGGTCAAGATTATTCAGATCAATATCTAGTTGAGGATTAGCCAGTATAAGCGCTTTTAATTCAGCTATAGCGGTCTCGCTTAAATTACCATCCAGGTAATCTATCAAAAATGCTTCGTAATTATGTAAATTAATTTTGCTCATTAAATAACTGTTTCCACTTTGCCTATGTAATTCTTTAAAAATGTTCTTGCCCTAAAAATATACACCTTTACCTGGCTTTCTGTTAATTGGGTTATTTCTCCTATCTCGTTATAATCGTAACCTTCATAATCTCTTAATAGCAATACCGTTTTTTGAATTTCGGGTAATTGTTCAAGCCCCTGGTTTAAAACCTCCTTAAGGTCAGAATACTGTGACGTGTGACTATGCTGGTTCAAGTCAACTTCATTCATTTTAGCGCTCTTTGAATTTTTACGGATGTAATCCACTAACGTATGGTAAGCTGTAGTAAACAAATAGGTCTTTGCTTTTGTTCCATCAATGGTCTCGATCTTGCGCCACATTTTTTCAAAAGAATCCTGTACAATATCTTTAGCTACATCTTTATCTTTTATCTGTTTTAATACAAAACGGTAAACACCATCTGCATGGTTATCTACACATTGATTATATTCTGATAAATTCAATTAAGAGTAAGACGGTTAAACAAGTAATAAGTTACAATGTAATATCAATTTTAAATAACTGATATTCAATAAATTAACTAAACATCAAAATGTTTCACCTTTGCATTTGTGGTAAGATAATCGATAAGGGCACTATGACTAGATTCTGAACCTCTTACTTCATATTCAATGATAAGATCATTATTTGATTTTGTTTGTCTCATGCGCTCGTGTTTTAATTTACAACTGGCATTCATGTGTTTTTCAATATCAGCTTTTAGTTCAAGGTCATTTGAAATAATAATTTTGTAAATTTTTTCCTGGTTGTAACGGTCAATAAATTTTTGAACACCGGTAAAACCTAATAAAATTACCAAGGTTGTAAAAGTTACTATTACAGCAAATTCATACTGTGCAATACCGCAAGCC
>JBDSFC010000037.1:0-3942 GCA_039919745.1 Bacteroidia bacterium
CGTTTACACCCAGGCCTAATTCGCCTGCTAATTTTGCAGCGGCAGAAAATGGTTGAATTATCTTTTCTTTTTCTTTAAAAAATAAACGTGCGTACTCTTCAGTATACAATTCAATTCTATCAGCGCCTGTTTCTTTTGCGCCTTTTACCATTGCTAAATCAGCATCCACAAAAATAGAAGTGCGAATATTATTTTTTTGAAACAGCGCTATCATTTCCTTTAAATACTCTTTGTTTTTTATCGTATCCCAACCATGATCGCTGGTAATTTGTCCCTGCACATCGGGCACCAATGTTACCTGTTGCGGTTTTATTTCCAAAACAAGATCAACAAATTTTTGTTCTTTTGGATTACCTTCAATATTAAATTCTGTTTTTAAGATCGGTTTAAGATCGCGCACATCTTTATAGGTAATATGTCTTTCGTCAGGTCTTGGATGCACAGTAATTCCATTAGCACCAAAGGCTTCAATTTGTTGTGCAGCTTTAATAACATCGGGAATATTGCCACCACGCGCATTGCGCAAAGTGGCTATTTTATTGATATTTACACTTAATTTAGTCATTCTGAGCTCTTTAATTATTTGTTACTTTTTGCTAAAACTACAGTAAAGCTAATTAATTTACATAAATTTGAGAAAGAAATATGTTAGTTGTTGATCTTATAACGGACGAAATTCCACCACTTAAAACTACGGACACGGTAGAGCTTGCATTGGACTGGATGGAACAGTTTAAAGTATCACACTTACCGGTTGTAAAAGACCGTGAGTTAATTGGTCTTGTTTCTGAAACCGATCTGATGGACTATAATCATCCTGAAGAAACCCTCGATAGCAGCAAATTACATTTAATGCGTCCGGCAATTCACATTCACCAACACACTTACGAATTAGTAAAATTAATGACCAGCTTAAACCTGACATTAATTCCTGTACTGGATGAGAATGAAAAATACAAAGGCTGCATTACGTTAAAAGGAATTGTACAAAATTTAAGTACAATGATCTCGGTTCAAAATCCGGGTGGTGTAATTGTTCTTGAATTAAATCAAAATGATTATTCCGTTACACAAATAGGAAATATTATTGAAGGCAACGATGCAAAAATTTTAAGTCTGCATGTTTCTTCGCAACCGGATAGTATGAAACTGGAAGTTACTCTGAAAGTAAATCGTGAAGATCTTTCAAGTATCATTCAAACCTTTAACCGCTACAATTATACTATTAAGGCTACTTATAGCCATAGCGATTATGAAACGGGAATGAAAGACCGTTTAAACGAGTTCTTGCATTTCCTGAATATTTAATTTTCTCATTATTCTTTTCTAAAAAAATTTGGGCGTGTCCCTTCGGGCCGGGCTTTCACTTCAACTCCTCGCTTCGCTGCGGGCTTTTCGTTCTATCCCTCACGCAAACACTGTACAACAATGCGTGAGCGATTGCAGTGAAAATCTTTTTTGTGAGGGCACGAACAAAAAAATTGTAACACGGCAAAAGCGCAGTGTGCTTTTGAGCGGGCCTGCGCGTAAGCTTTGTAAGCGCGACCCGAAGGGGGGCACGCCCAAAATAAAATCTGCGACTTTAACCTGGTATATTCATTGCTTCCGCAAACACTTGAGGAGTAACCGCATCTACTAATTTAAAATCGCCAATACGCGTGCGGCAAAGCGCAGTAAGATGCGCACCGCTGTTTAATGCCAAACCAAGATCACGTGCAATACTTCGAATATAAGTTCCCTTACTGCAAACGATTCTAAAACTAACGTTTGGCATGTTTACGGAAGTGATCTCAAACTCTTTAATTTCTATCTCGCGCGATTTCATCTCCACTTCTTCACCTGCTCTTGCCATTTCGTAAGCGCGCTTGCCATTTATCATTACAGCGCTAAAAATTGGCGGTACTTGTTGTTGCACGCCAGTAAAGTCTTTTGCAGTTTGCATTATGGCTTCTAAAGTAATATGTTCTGTTGGAAAAATTTTATCCACTTCTTTTTCAAGATCGTAACAGGGTGTTGTAGCGCCTAATAAAAAAGTGCCTGTATATTCTTTTTCCATTCCCATTAACGACTCAATGGTTTTGGTTTTTTTTCCGGTACAAACAATTAATAAACCTGTTGCTAAAGGATCTAATGTTCCGGCATGGCCGATCTTCGGTTTTACTTTTACGCCATCAACAATTAAGGAAGGGTGATTTTTTATAGCGTGTTTTAATTTATTTACTGCCTGGAAACTGCTCCAGGTATAGGGCTTGTCGATGAGTAGAACTTCGCCCGTATAAAAATTGTATTCCATTGCTAAAATCAATATTGAATCGTCACCCTGAACTTGATTCAGGGTCTCAGCTCTTAACAACAGTTAGTGCTGAGATTCCGGGTCAAGCCCGGAATGACCGGGTATATAATTATGAATATTAAAACACTTCTTTTGCAACACGCTTTGTTGCTTCAGAAGTTCCCATAGTATAAAAATGTAAACAAGGCACATTGGCTTTTACCAATTCTTTACTTTGCTCAATGCACCATTTGATGCCTGCTTCTTTTACCGCTTTATCATCTTTACATTTTTCCAACTCTTCATAAAAAGGTTGAGGAATATCAATATGAAATATTTTAGGAAGCGTTGTGATCTGTTTTTTTGTACTTAATATTTTTAAGCCCGGAATAATTGGAACTGTAATTCCGTTTTCGCGACACAATTTTACAAAAGCAAAATATTTAGAATTATCAAAGAACATTTGTGTCACAACATATTCTGCTCCCGCCTCTACTTTTGCTTTTAAGTATTTAAGATCGCTGATCATGTTTGGCGCTTCAAAGTGTTTTTCGGGATAGCCTGCAATACCAATACAAAAATCAGTTGGCGCGGCATCTTTCATTTCTTCATCCAAATATTGCGCATTGTTCATTTCTGTAATTTGTTTTACCAGATCAATAGCGTATGGATGCCCGCCCGGCTCAGGCACAAAGGCTGGCTCTGTTTTAATACTATCGCCACGAAGCGCAAGTACATTATCAATTCCTAAAAACTGAAGATCGATCAAAGCATTCTCGGTTTCTTCTTTTGTAAAACCTCCACAAATAATATGAGGTACTGCTTCAACATTATATTTATTCATGATCGCTGCACAAATACCAACGGTACCGGGGCGCTTACGGATACTTACTTTTTCTAAATAACCACCATCACGTTTTTTATAAATATATTCTTCGCGATGATAAGTAACATCTACAAATGCAGGTTTAAATTCCATTAAGGGATCTATACCATCATAAATGCTTTGAATACTTTTTCCTTTTAAAGGTGGGAGGATCTCGATTGAAAATAATGGCTTCTTGCTTTGAGAAAGCTTTTGTGTTAATTTCATAAAGGGTATTAATTGACAGAAATAATTTCTTTTATTTCGGGAACAGCACGTTTGATGGTTTCTTCAATACCGGCCTTCATGGTCATTTGACTCATATTACAGGTTTTGCAAGCGCCTTTTAATTCTAATTTAAGGATACTGCCATCTGTAATATCAATAACCTCAACATTGCCGCCATCAGCCTCCAAATAGGGGCGAATAGAATCCAATGCGTCTTCAACTTTTTTATGCAGTGCTGCGTCCATCTTATAAATATTAAACAAAGATACGAGTATACAGCAACTTACCAAAAACTAATCCGTTAAGGTTTACAAAATGAAACCGGTTTTAACTTGCTAAATGCATTAAATTTTAAGTACTTTGCCCTTCATGGAAGAAGACAACTTAATTTTTGGTACCCGCGCTGTTCTTGAAGCAGTGGAAGCAGGAAAAGACATTGAAAAAATATTTATTCAAAAAGGCTTATCTAACGATTTATATCATCAGCTGCGTACTGCATTAAAAGGGCAAACTGTGCCTATTCAAATTGTACCGCCTGAAAAATTAAAACGCATTACAGAGAAGAACCACCAGGGAG
>JBDSFC010000069.1:0-3952 GCA_039919745.1 Bacteroidia bacterium
AAATTTTGTATAAAAACGTGTTGGTGGCTGAGCAAAGCTCATCACTGAAAAAAGTATCAATTGTATTAAAAATATCCTTTTCATGTTATTTGAATTTTTTTGCCAAACTAAAAAACAAACCATAACCCGAGGCGCTCTTAGGAACAAAATAGCCTTGCAAACTGTTACTACCAATACGCAAACACCATTGTTTACTGTTCCACATAACTGATGCGCCAACATTTAATCTTACGTAACCACCATAGCCTGTATGTAATGCAAACGTTACATTTTTCACACGGTATTCGGGTTCAATAAAAACATAGGGTTTATAGTTAGCATTAAAAATAAACCTGAAACCTGTTTGCAAACAAAATAATTCGCGCTGGCCAAAATAAATTTTGTTGATGATAACGAGGTTGGTTGGAATGTTTGTATTAAAATTTTCTTTTCTTGCATTGGTTAATCCCCTTAATAAAGTATCGCGGTTTATTTGGTTAATGGTTGAGTCTTTAAGATCGAGAATATTGTTTACTGTGTAACCGGTAAAATGCAAACTTGAATCGCTATTGTATTGCACACTGTTATTAAGCCAATGCACAAACCCTATATTATTGGCGTTTACAACCAAAACACTGCGTTTGCCGGCTTTGCTTTTATACGGGGTTTCAAAAAAGATATCAGCGCTTGCACCTATTCCGTTAAAGCTGGTTAGTTTTTTATTATTGGTATCGCTGATAGCCAGGTTAAAATTTGAATTAAGTATCAACTCATTTCCATCAGGCGAAGTATATAAACTTGAATTTTTATTGGTATTAAAATAAAACATTTGTTCGCCTTTTAAGAATGAAAGCGAAATACCGATCTTACCAACAGAATCTACTTTGTGCATAATAACACCAAACTTAATTTCCTGGAATCTTAATGCGTTGATATTACAATTTTCCAAATTAGCCGTCATACCTTTATACGGGCCATTACCATAGAACATTAAATTAAAAAAATCTTTAGAGTAAGTTGCGTTTAATATTTCCTGGTTTTTAAAGCCGATCAAAAAATCAAACTTACTGTTGCCTTTTATAAAAGTACTTACATCATAATTTAAATTAATTCCGAAATTATTTTTTTGACGTAAATGTTTTGATGATTCGGCTTTAAGATCATTATCAATATGTCCACCCCAGATCAATTTATTGGTTAAACTGCTGCTCATACCGTTACTACCGGCATCAAAATCCAAATTAACAGAAACGCTGCGTTTTACGTTACCATAATTAATAAACTCAGAATTGTATTGCGCATTTAAAACAAAACAACAAACAATTAAAAAAAAGGTGCTATAACTTTTAGTTTTGTTCATCAATTTCGTTTCACATTATAATTTAGTTCGGCAACTATATTAATATCAAAAGTATAATTTTCATATATTTTAATATCCGGTGGATTTGAAGGCATTCTAAAGTAGGTAACCAGTTTAATTGTTTTTGTTTTTTTCAGATTCTCAATACGTTGTGTAGTTACCGGCACTGTTAATCTCGAAACCGTTGGCGAGGTAACAACGTTTTGCGCGTTTATAACTCCTCTTTCCATAAAATTATTTCCGGGATAAAATAAAGAGTCGATCGTGTTATTTTGATCATCAATTAAATAAGCTTGTATCTCGGCCCTGAAAGGATACCCGTTTACTGCAGAAATAATAAAATTACCACTGTTTACATTATCTAATTGTTTTATATTAGAAAAATTTACTGTTGAAAGAGAACTTAGTTTAAAATAATCGGCATTAAAGCGTAACGGAATATTGATATCTGCCAGTACTTTTATTCCTGTATTGTAGTATGCAAAATCATTGTAACCCGATACATTTCCAAAAGGATTAACATTTATAGTGCCCTGGTAAGTAAGTTTATTTGGAAGGTTAGAAAGAAAAGGCACAATATTACTGTTTGAACTATTTACAGAAATGCTTTTTATACTTGAAAAGATCGTATTGCCAGCCTTTGAAGCCCGGTTAATATTCATATTCGAAAGTAATCCGGGGGTTAGTGGTATAACAGTTGATTTAGGAGAGTTTACAGATTTTATGTTTGAGAGACTACTTGTAAATTCTGCTCCAAATTCATTTAAGATCTTAAAATTGAGAGTAGCGTCATTCAGCATAAAATTAGAGGCCTGGAAATTGTCAAATATATTAAACCTTGCTGTATCAAGCGGAATGGCGACAGTTTGTTGCCCGAAATAACCTTCCACATAATCAGGAATAATATCAGAATATTTAAGGATCGCCGTTGCGCCCTGGCCATAAGTTGCGGTTACAGCACTGGCCAATGGATTTACTGTTACGGTATACGTCTGTACGATAGAATTAAATTTATTACCTGTTAAACCGGTCATATTAAGACTGTAGCCCGATAGATCGTAAGTTTTACGAAGCGTATCGTTGTATGGAGGCACTGTTTCCAATATAGTTAAAGGTTGTCCGTTTTTTTTAGCACTTGCTATCACATACAATAGATCAAGCGGTTGCGACAAATTATTCGTAAACTTTACAGATAATGAACCACTTCTTACATCCACACGTTTAAGAGATACGCCATTCGAAACATCAAAATTAAGTTCGGACGGAGGGAAAAAAGTAAGCGATTGACCCGGAGTTAAGGTTACTGGCTGAATTGCAAGCAGTGTAAAGTTTTTTGTAATACTTGTATCAGGTAATTGCAATAAAGAATCCAGTTTTATAGCTGTAATTTCGCGGGTAACATCAAGGCTTAAAAGGCCGGTATTATCAGGGATAAAAATAGAATCGCCAATAAAGTTTGAGATGTTTAATGAACTTTTAACAACCGGTAAAACCACATCCACATCCCAATTAGCTGAAGTGGGTTTTCGGCAACCATAAAGCGCCACAACGGCCACTGTTAAAAGGCAAATTTTTCTTAAAAACCCCATTATTACAAATATAGAGCATTTAATTGAGCCTTAAAAATGTTTGTTTTTGTCAAAAACCCGGTTTTTTTTACTACATTTGCCTTACAAAATGAGTTTCAACTTTAGATTTTTTATATCATGGATAATGTCGGCAGTAGTAATGTTTGTACTGTTTTATGTATGGCATGGCTATTTTTTAAATGACTTTAAACGCATTAATTTTCCGCTTATTTGGTTTGTAACGTTTGCCGCTTTTACATATCTTATTTTTGGCGCTGGAATCTTTTTTTTATTTGAATCGCAACCATTAAAAAAAGTCAGGAGTTCTTTAGCAAGAGGCTTACTTTGCGGTGTTCTTGCAGGATTCTCACTATTTATGATCTCAACGATCGTTAATATTTCATTAACAAGACACTTAAGTGTAAATCATTTAATGGTGGATTGTATTTGGCAAATGGCCGAACAGACTGTTGGCGCAATGGTAATAGTACTGTTTAAAGTTATTATTCATGAACCTATTCATGAAAGTATTTGATCCGAAAAGCAATTGCCAAACTAAATATCTTTTATCTACTCATGAGCAATTTTTTTTCATTTTTAAAATCAAAACAATTTTTCATTCATTTTGGTATAATTCTCGTTACAATCTTTATTCTTTTTTTTGGTGTTATTAAGTGGTTAAGCTCCTTCACCAATCATGGTGAATTTACTGAAGTACCCAATTTTAAAGGCCAGGAAATAAGCAATTTAAAATCTTTTATAAACGGTAAAGATGTGTCTTTCCAAATAATTGACAGCATCTACGATCCTAAAGAAAAACCGGGAATTGTAATTCGCCAGGAACCTGAAGAAAAAAGTAAGGTAAAACACAATAGAACTATCTATTTATACGTTACAGGCATGGTTGCGCCGCAAATTCAAATGCCAAAATTAATTGACAGAAGTGAAAGGCAGGCAAGACTGGTTATTCAAACCTATGGACTTAAAGTAGGGCGCATAACTGAAAGAAGTGCTGATTGTAATGGTTGTATCTTGGCGCAAACTA
>JBDSFC010000098.1:0-13135 GCA_039919745.1 Bacteroidia bacterium
AAAAGAGGAGGTTACACAGGTAATGAGCATTTTTAAAATGCAAGTCGACGACAAAAATCAAATTTTTAGGGTGTTCTTATTACATTCCACTACCAAAGTGGCTCATACTTTCGCGCTTCATTGGCGGAATAGTGATAACCGGAAGGTTGCTGATCTCAACTATTTTTTCGCCTACCGTTCCGCTAAACATATCGCCAATGCTCAGATCTTTTTGATTCATTTGAACAATTAAGTCACCATCATTTTTGTTGGCGTATTCAACAATTGCTTCGGCAGGCTTAGTAGTAGGAATAGATTTATTGGTACAATTAATACCTTTCTCTTTTATGAATTTTTTAACTTGTTGTAAGTACGGTAATAATTTATTTTCGTATTTATCATCATTAGGATGGAACACAGAAACTATACGAATATCACCACTATAAAAATGTGCTAATTGAACAGCAATTGAAACTTTTTCACGGCTTTCAGGGCTTAGGTCAAAAGGCATAATAATATTTCTGCAACCATCACGATTATCCGCCGCTCTAATAGTGATTACCGGGCATGGCGCGTTTTTAATAAATTTAGTTACATTGCTTCCACCCATGAAGCTTCTAAAACGAACGTGAGAATCCAGACCAATTACAATTAGCGAGCATTTTAATTCTGCCGCTTTTTTATCAGTTAATTCGTAAACATCGCCTTTTAAATTTAATGTTTCCACTTCCAATCCCGAGTCGGCTTTGGTAGAGGCTGCTAATGCTGCTAATTCTGCTTTATTCTCGTCAGCGCTTTTAGCGGAAACGTGCATTAAAATTATTTTGGACTTTGTAAACTTCGCCAAATTATAGGCTTGCCTAACAGCAACAAGAGATTGCTTAGAAAAGTCTACAGGAATTAGAATGGATTGGTTTGAGTGAATTAGCATTGGAGTAATTTTTAACTAAATTATGAAAATTATTCGATAAAACTGACTAATTATGTCACCAAATTAGTCATATTACTCACTAACAAATGTTAACAGCAATTGTTCACAAATGTCTAAACTTTTTATAATTTTATTTAAATCTTAATTAATTGATTTTTAAGCAATTACAGCCATAACCTTTAATTCTATTGCTATTGGCGTTGGCAATTTGTTGATCTCGATAGTAGTTCTGCAAGGAGGATTTTCTTTAAAATACTCTGCCCATATCTTATTATAGATAGGAAAATCATCTTTCATATTGGTTAAAAAAACAGTTACGTCCACAATTTTATCCCAATTGCTTCCTGAATCCTCTAAAATGTATTTAATATTCCTAAAAACACTATGGCACTGTTTTTCAATATCATAACTTACAATCAATCCATTCTCATCCAATTCAACACCCGGAATTTTTTTTGTTCCCCTTTCGCGCGGACCAACGCCGCTTAAAAATAATAAGTTTCCAACTTTACGAGCATGAGGGTATAAGCCAACAGGTTCAGGGGCTTTAGACGATTCTATTTTTTCGGAATTTGACATAATATGATTTTCTTGTTTTACAAATTTAACGATATTCTAATTATAAAAACCTTCTTTAAAAGACATTTAATTGTAATTTTGTTTTAATGAAGGTAGAACAACTTTACACTAATTGCCTGGCGCAAGGCGCTTATTATATTTCACATAACGGCGAAGCTGCTATTATTGACCCACTGCGCGAAACGCAACCTTATCTTGATCTTTTAAAACAAAATAAAGATACTTTAAAATATATTTTTGAAACGCATTTTCATGCTGATTTTGTAAGCGGGCATGTTGACCTGGCAAAAGCTACAGGCGCAACTATTGTGTTTGGGCCAAATGCACAAACTGATTACATAAGCCACATAGCAAAAGATAACGAAGAGTTTAAAATTGGTGGTTTAACTTTAAAAACTTTACATACTCCGGGCCATACTTTAGAATCAACAACTTATTTATTGCTTGATGAAAGCAAAAATCCAAAAGCCATTTTTACCGGTGATACATTATTTATTGGTGATGTTGGAAGACCTGATCTTGCTATTAAATCCACACTTACACAAGAAGACCTTGCAGGCATGTTATATGACAGTTTGCGAAATAAACTAATGCCCTTACCGGATGACGTTATTGTGTATCCTGCTCATGGCGCAGGTTCTGCTTGTGGCAAAAATATGAGCAAAGAAACTTTTGATACCCTTGGCAATCAGAAAAAAGTAAATTACGCATTGCAAAATATTTCAAAAGAAGATTTTATTAAAGAATTAACTACAGGTATTTTACCTGCACCACAATACTTTGCAAAGAATGCATCTTTAAATAAAAAAGGATATAAAAAATATTCTGATGTGTTGGAAAGCGGTTCACAAGGCCTTTCTGTAGATGAGTTTGAAGAGGTCGTGCGTGAAATGAAACCCATTGTTTTAGATGTAAGAAAGCCGGATGAATATGCTGAAGTAAATATTCCAGGATCTTTGTACATTGGCCTTGATGGCCAGTTTGCGCCATGGGTGGGGACATTGATAAGCGATCTTAATTTTCCAATTTTATTGGTGACACCAATTGGTCGTGAAGAAGAAACCGTAATGCGTTTATCGCGCGTGGGTTATGATAATTGTATTGGTTATTTAAAAGGCGGAATGGATGCCTGGAAAAACGCAGGTAAAAAAACTGAGAAAGTAGAAAGAGTTAATGCCGAAAATTTTTATACTAATTATAAAAAAGGTGCAGAAACATTAGACGTAAGAAAGCCCGGAGAATTTGATTCAGCCCATCTACAAAAAGCAGACGCAAAACCTCTTGATTTTATTTTTGACTGGATAGATTCTAAAGACAAGAACCATCCTTACCTGGTGCATTGCGCCGGAGGATACAGAAGCATGATCACTATTTCTATTTTAAAAGCAAATGGTTACACAAATTTAACCAATGTTGATGGCGGTTTTGGCGCTATAAGCAAAGTAAATGGTGTAGAAGCGGAAATAGTTACGCAGGCTTGTTCATCTTCAAAATAAATTTTCCAAGAAATTTTACTAAATGATTAAGAACTGAGATGCTGAATCAAGTTCAGCATGACTACGTATTTATAATAATTAGGAAACAAAATATTTCTTACTTTTAAGCATGTTTGAATCGTTAGAAATGTTTGACAGGCGTTTATTATTAAAAATAAACTCCATGCATAACCCATTGCTTGATGATGTTATGTGGTTTTTTAGTTATACCTGGCCAACTATTGGAATTGTACTTGCTGTAGCTTATGCTTTTTATAGAAAATATTATGCAAAAAAAGCAGTGGAATTTTTGGTTGGTTGCGCTATTGTTTTTGCCTGCGCAGATCTAAGTTCCAATAGTGTAAAACATTTAGTAGAACGTTATAGACCAACACATAATCTGGAAATTAAAGATCAGATACATGTTGTTAATGATTATCGTGGCGGCAAGTTTACTTTTTTCTCAGGTCACTCAGCAAACACTTTTGGTTTAATAACCTTTATCTTTTTGTGCGTTAAATGGGTTCCACGAAACTATAAATTGCTTTTATACATTTATCCGTTAATTGTTGTGTATAGCCGCATGTACCTTGGCGTACATTACCCATTTGATATTGCCACTGGAATGGTGGTTGGAATATTTTTTGGCTGGCTGGTATATAAGATCATGAATAAACATTTTCTGAAACTGGATGAGCAAAAAGTTTAGCATACTTATTTTTGTTCTTTGCGTTTCGCTTTTATCAGCGCAATTACCTGATACAGATATCTGGTTATTTAAAATTGAGAAAACAAAAACAGATCTTAAACTTAGTGATCCGAAAAATATAACCAATCGCCCGGGTTACGATAACCAACCTTCGTTCAGTAACGATTCAAAAAAAATTTATTACGTGAGCATTCGCGAAGATAAACAAGCTGATTTTTATTTTTACGATATAGGAAGCAAAAAAAATAGTCAGCTTACTAAAACAAAAGAAAGTGAGTACTCACCTGTACTTACACCAAATGGTAAATTTTTAAATTCCGTTGTTGTTGAAAGTGACAGTGCTCAACGTATTCATTTTATAAATTCAGTTACCGGAATCAGTGAAAATAAATTTGATGTTGATTCCGTTGGTTATTATACTTTTTTGAATTCAGATACTGTACTCTATTACAAATTAACCAATCCGCATTCTTTACGTTATTATGTAAAAAGTACGAATGAAGATAAATGGCTGGGAAATAATCCCACAAGAGCTTTTAAACCTTTAAACCGCCATGCATTTATTTATGGCATTAAAGATTCGACAAAAGTTACATTTTATAAATATGATTTTGTTTTGCATAAGGCTGAAAAATACAGTGAATACCCAACAAGCAGCGAAGACGCCATCTGGCATGAGCAGCATGGCCTTGTAAAATCAGAAGCTAATAAATTATTGCGTTATGATGATGCAAAAAAAGAATGGGTCTTATTATTTGACCTTTCAACTTTTGGAATAAAAAAGATCACCCGTTTTAATTTTGATCCAAAAAATAAGTATTTAGTTATTGTAGATAATTTGTAAACCTATGGATGAAAAAACCATAAATGAGTTTTTATTCAGCACCGATAAAAATAAATTACAAGTAAACGTTATTTATAATTACTTGAGCAAAGAAAGTTATTGGGCGCAAAACATTCCACTTGAAATTGTAAAACAAAGCATTGAAGGAAGTATTTGTTTTGGTGTTTATTACAAAGACCAGCAGATTGGATATGCCCGTGTAGTAACAGATTGCGCCACTTTTGGTTATTTGGCAGATGTATTTATCCTCCAACCTTTCAGAGGCAAAGGATTATCAAAACAATTAATGCAATTTATAATGGATAACCCGGCGTTTAAAAAAATACGACGCTTTATGCTGGCCACAAAAGACGCACAAGGTTTGTACAAACAATTTGGCTTTTCTCAATTAGCAATGCCTGAAAGAATAATGGAAATTAAATTTTTTGAAACCTATTAAAAATTGATAGCCTGTATTATATATCTGTTAGTTATCTTCTTCCTGATATATAAAAATAATTTTTTTGGTGTTTTTAAGGATGACAAAATTAAGCCTAAAACATTTACAGCATTCTTTCTGTTAAAAGTAATTGCCATTCCAGTATTTTATCTCGTTTACAAAAAAATGTATGGCGGCATTGAAAAATTTGATGCCGGAAAATTTTATAGCGATTCTGTAATAATAAATGATTATGCTAAAAATGATACAATAGGTTATTTAAAATTACTATTTGGGATGCAGGATGAAACCCCTGGCACAAATTTATACGATAACTACATTATTCATACAACCCAGTGGGATAATGGCCGCATAAAAGATTATTTATATAACGATAACCGGGTTGTTATAAGAGTTCACTCCTTAATACATTTTATTGCTTTTAATTCGTATTACGTTCACGCATTATTAAGTTGTTTTTTAAGTTTTGTTGGTATTATTTATTTATACAAGTCGCTAAAAGGTTTTTTTATTGGTAAAGAATTTTTTGTTTTAATAATACTCTGCTTTTTACCTGCACTTTGGTTTTATACCGGCGCTTTATTAAAAGAAGGCCTTGTCATTTTTGTTTTTGGCAACATTCTTTATTCCCTTAAAAAAACATTTTCAGGGCAAAATACACTACCAACATTTGTTTGGTTATTATTGATGGTATTTCTTTCTTTATTTTTAAAACCGTATTTATTATTCTTTGCTACATTTTTCTTTCTATTATTCTTTTGGATAAATTATTCGGAAAAAATAAAATACAAGTCTTTGGTCTTAATTTCTTCTTTAATTGCTGTTATTTTTACTTTAAATTGTTTATCGTTGGCTTTCAAAAAAAGATCTTTAATGGAAGCAGCCATAATTCATCAACGTGTATTTGCTGATGCTTCAAAAGGTGGCATTTTTTTACTGGATGGTGTGAAATTTGTTCGCGTCGAATTTGATTCCTCCCTTGTAAAAAAAGTTGATAATAATGATAGCGTTTTAACTATCAAAAAAAACGTACCCTATATTTATTGGGAGCATACACATCAGCAGGATACTTTATTTTCTTCCGGAAATACAGATACTCTAACAAAATATAAATTGGTATATCAATTACCAAAAAGCGGGTCAAATATTGCAATTGATCCGGCATCTGACAATTTATTTTCTGTTGGCTTTTCGTGTTTATATTACAGTCTTTTTCACCCTTTCTTTTTTAATTCTAAAAGTCTTTTGCAACATTTAGCTTCTTTAGAAAATTTATTTATTCTTATTTCGATATTTATTTTTCTTTTTGGAATAATTCAAAATAAAAAAGTAGTTTTTCCTGCACTTGCCTTTATTGTTTTCGCGTTATTATTATGCCTGCTTATTGGGCTAACTACGCCAAATAGCGGGGCAATTTTCAGATATCGCAGCCCGGCTGTCATTTTTATACTCCTTGCAGCCCTTTATTATTGGCCTGTTACAAAAAACAACCGTTAGTCAATCTCTAATTAAAATTTACTTTGTATATTTATTAGCGTTCAAAAGCGTAAATTTTTAAATGAGTTTATTCAGAAAAAAATCAATTGATACTATATTAAAAAACGCCGAGGCAGAAAGTCACCATGGCAGTTTGGCCAAACATCTTGGTGTTCGCGATCTCACAGCCTTTGGTATTGCAGCTATTATTGGAGCCGGAATATTTTCAACCATTGGTAAAGCCAGTGCTGATGGTGGCCCGGGGGTGATCTTATTATTTATATTCACCGCAGTAGCCTGCAGTTTTGCCGCCTTCGCCTATGCGGAATTTGCATCTCTCATCCCCGTTAGCGGAAGTGCTTATACTTATAGTTACGTTGCCTTTGGCGAATTATTTGCCTGGATCATAGGTTGGGCGTTGATAATGGAATATGCTATTGGTAATGTAACGGTGGCTATTTCCTGGAGTGATTATTTTAGTTCACTAATTCAGAACTCTTCCGATTATCGGGTCAATGAATGGCTTTGTTTAGATTATTTTACGGCCAAACATAATTACGAATTGGTTTCTTCTATGTTAGTTGCCGGTGTGCCACTTGAAGAAATACAAGCGAATGGCAAAACAAGTGGTTTAATTGAAGGCTTTGTTGCTTATGGACAAGCGCCTCAACTATTTGGAATGCGTATTATTTTTGATGGCCCTGCTCTATTTATCAATGTTATTATTACCATGTTGGTGTACCGCGGTATTAAAGAAAGTCGCAATGCCAGCAATATTATGGTGATCATTAAAATTGTAGTGGTACTTCTTGTGATTTTTGTTGGCGCTTTTTTTGTTGATACAAAAAACTGGAACCCGTTTTTACCAAATGGCATTGGAGGTTTATTATCAGGCATTAGCGCTGTGTTCTTTGCCTACATTGGATTTGACGCCATCTCAACAACAGCAGAAGAGTGCAAAAATCCACAACGCGATCTTCCAAGAGGGATTTTATATTCGATTGTTATATGCACAATTTTATACGTAGCAATTGCTTTGGTAATTACCGGCATGGTAAGTTACAGCGAGCTAAACGTTGGCGATCCATTAGCTTATGTTTTTGAAAAAGTACAAAGCCTGCATTGGCTTGGCGGCGTAATTGCCGTGAGTGCTGTGGTTGCTATGGCAAGTGTGATGTTGGTATTTCAATTAGGCCAGCCACGTATCTGGATGAGCATGAGCCGTGATGGTTTGTTACCTCCTGCCTTTGCAAAGATCCATCCAAAATTTAAAACACCTTCGTTCTCAACTATTTTTACCGGGTTTTTAGTAGCAGTGCCAATATTTTTTGTAGACATTAATATGGTAACGGATATTTGTTCTGCCGGAACATTATTTGCCTTTTGTTTGGTTTGTGCCGGTGTTCTTAAACTTCGCATGGATCCTACAGCTCCGCCATCCAAATTTAAAACGCCTTATATCAATTCAAAATTTATTATTGGCGCGTTATTTATTCTGACCTTAGTTTTAATGTTTGTATATAACCGTTCGTGGATTGACTATTATTTAAAATTTGAATCTTTTAATGCTTTTCTTACAAAAATTCCGATCTATTTTTTCTTTATTGGTTTTGCAATTCTTTCAGTAATGGCGTTCAAATATAATTTTTCGCTTATTCCAACATTAGGTTTACTAAGTTGTTTTTACATGCTTTCGCAACTAGGATACAAAAACTGGTTATACTTTTCTATCTGGTTAATTATTGGTTTAATTATTTATTTCGCTTACGGACGCAGGCATAGCAAATTAGCTCCACAAAAAATTTAATATGATAGTTCTGGTTACAGGCGCCACTTCGGGCATAGGAAAAAGTACAGCAGAGATCTTTGCGAAAAACGGTCACGATCTTATAATTACAGGAAGAAGAGAAGAACGTCTTGCAGAATTAAAAACACAATTAGAAAAAGATTTTAAAATAAAAGTAACTACGCTTTGTTTTGATATTAGGAAATTACACGAAGTTGAAAAAGCGATAGCCGGTTTATCTGACGAGAATAAAAAAATTGATGTACTTGTAAATAACGCGGGATTGGCTGCCGGATTAAGCTCTATTCAAAATGGCAACATTGATCATTGGGAACGTATGATAGACACCAATGTAAAAGGCTTATTATATATTTCGCGCGCAGTTTCTAATTTAATGATCGAAAATAAAAAAGGTCATATTATTAATATTGGTTCTGTTGCAGGAAAAGAAGTTTATGCAAACGGGAATGTGTACTGCGCCACTAAACATGCAGTAGATGCCATAAATAAAGGCATGCGTATTGATCTGCTAGCACACAATATTAAAGTTACCGCTATCAATCCGGGGATGGTTGAAACAGAATTTAGCATTGTACGTTTTGATGGTGATGAAGAAAAAGCAAAAAAAGTATACGCGGGTTTACAACCATTAAAACCTGAAGATATTGCTGAAACTATATTTTGGGTCGCTAATCGTCCGGCTCACGTAAACATTAATGATATTTTAATTATGCCAACCGTACAGGCAACTGCAACCAATGTAATTCGTAATTAACCGAATGATAAAAAAAACAAATACTAAAGTTTTTTTTTCTCTGGCACTCCTTTTTCTTTTAGTGTTCGCTAACATTTGTACTGCGCAAAAGATCTCTTCCGGTGCGGGTATTCGTTTTGGTTTTGGTCCCGTATTAGGTATTTACACCATTAATCCTAATCACGCGAAAAGCCCTACTCAAAAAATGAGCGCCATGGTTAGTTTTAAAAAAGAAGTACGGTGCGACAGAAGTTATAAGACTTTCTTTTTATTTGGTGTCGAATATTTATTTCATGGGGTAAATTTTAAATCTTATTATTTTAAACCAGATAGTTTGCAGTTGTATGACAAAACATTTCCTTACAATTACTCCCTGATCATTAATGAACTTTGTGTTCCGCTTCAATTTAAATACTCTTTTAAGCGTGAGAATAACAGTCAATTCAGTCATTATTTTATGATAGGTTACCATTTTAGATATTTATTACCTGGAAATTTAACAGTAAGTCAAAACGGCAACCGCGTAAAAGAAGATGTGGTAGATCTTAAATTTAAAACACCTTTTATTACAGATAGATTAAACTCTTTTGTAAGCGCCACATTAGGTTGGCAGAAAAATAATATCGGCAGAGGTAAAGGCAACTTTTTTACCGAATTAAATTTCCGTTATGGTTTTTCTCAATATTATTTTGAAGAGAAATATGCCGCGAGCTCTTTATATATTAGTAGTATGCACTTAAGCTTTCAATTAGGATTTAAGTTTTAGGTTATGAAAAGATTTTCTGTTATTCTAATGGGTCTTCTATACATTTCAGCAGGTGTCTACCATTTTATCGATCCGGGATTTTATTTAAAGATCATGCCAAGTTATATCCCCTTTCATTTATTTATGATCTATCTATCTGGCATTATTGAGATCTTTTTAGGCATCTTGCTTTTCATAAAAAGATCACAAAAAATAGCAGGTTGGCTTATTATTCTCATGCTTCTTGCTTTTTTACCGGTGCATTATCAAATGCTGGTAAATGGCCCTTCTATTGCATACGCAAAATTTTGGCTGGCTTTAGTTCGCTTACCTTTACAATTTATTTTAATGTATTGGACATACAAAGCCTGTAGTCTAAAATTTAAAATGCCCACAAACTAAATTTCTTCTTAAATATTATCTATATTTATTTCATGAAAACAAAATATCTGTATTTTGAAGGTATAAGGGGAGTTCTTGCTATCATTGTTATTATTCATCACTTTGTATTGTTATTTTTTCCTAAGCTCTTTATTTGCTCCTATAATATTGCAGATTACAGAAACCATCCCTATTCATTAGATATGCTTGTTGCCAATTCGCCACTAAGTATTTTTATGAATGGCAGTTGGGCCGTTTGCATGTTTTTTACATTAAGTGGTTTTGTTTTGAGCCAGAAGTATTTAACCACAAATAATACACTTGTATTAAAAGAATCGATCGGTAAAAGATATTTTCGACTTGCAATTCCGATCTTGGGAGCTTGTTTGTTAGTGTTTTTATTACATCTTCTTGGCGCGTTTAAAAATCTGAATTATCCAAGGAATATTGAGGAATTTTCTTTTGGTAAAAACTTATTTGTAAATAATCTTTCAATTATTGAAACGCTCAAAATGGCGTTATTTAATGTCCCTGTCAATGGTGATAATACTTATCTACCTATTTTATGGACAATGGAAGTTGAATTTTTGGGTGCATTATTATTATTTGTTTTCTTATTAGCTATCCATGAATTAAAAAATAAATGGGTTTTTTACCTTATAATTTTATCGGTGCTGTTTGCAATGAACAAAAATTATATTCTCTTATTTTTCGCCGGAAGTTTTATTGCACAATATGAAGAACTTATAAAAGATAAATTAAAAAACAATTTCATAAAAATTTTTCTTTTATTGCTGGCCTTATATTTTTCAGGCATTCCCAATATTCAAAACGAGGCCAAACAATATACCATCTATTCTTTTACAACATGGTTTTCGTCTTACATTTATATAAAATTTCATATTATTTCCTGCATGCTTTTCTTTGTTCTGATTGTGAGTACTCAATGGCCAAAAAAAATATTCGTTTTTAAACCTTTACTGTTTTTTGGAAAGATCTCGTTTGCGATGTACCTGCTTCATTTGCCTATTCTATTTGTTGTTGGCACTTATTTTTTAAACGCAAGCAATGGCCATATCAATTTACTATTTTTGTTTGTGATCTGCTTTTGTATTACAGCTGTTATTAGTTTCCTGTTTTATTATTTCATCGACGCAAAAGCGGTATTATTTGCCAATAAACTTGTTAAAAAGATCATAAAACCAATATAACCGGCTTATACTATTGTTTTTTACTATTCCTTTTTTACCTTTAATAAAAATAAATCTCTATGATGAATCGCCGTAATTTTTTATTAGCAACTGCAGGTTCTGTTACTGCGCTCGATCTTTTTTCATCAATCGATCTTCCTTTCGCAAGACAATTAGATAAGCATTTAAATAAATTAGAGAATTTAAGTTTGAATGCTTCTGCAGAAAATGAAGATTTCTGGGGATGGATCCGTGAGAGTTATACCGTATCACCTAATGTTATTAATTTAAATAACGGTGGCGTTAGTCCGCAACCAAAAGTGGTGCAGGATGCGCATATTCGTTTTTATCAATACAGTAATGAAGCGCCAAGTTATTATATGTGGCGCATTTTAGATCAGGGAAGAGAAGCTTTACGCGCTAAGCTGGCATTGCTTTGTGGAGCTTTGCCGGAAGAGATAGCTATTAACCGAAATGCAACAGAAGGATTAAATTCTGTTATTTTCGGATTGAATTTAAAAGAGGGCGATGAAGTAGTGTTAAGCACCTTTGATTATCCAAACATGATGAACGCGTGGAAACAAAGAGAAAAACGCGATAAAATAAAATTAGTGTGGATCAATATTCCGCAACCAATGGAAGATGCCGCTGCGATTGTAAAATTGTACGAAAAAGCGATCACTCCAAAAACAAAAATTGTTCACATCACGCATATGATCAATTGGACAGGAAATGTTGTACCCTCAAAAGCTATCGCAGATATGGCGCATAGCAAAGGCTGTGAAGTAATTGTGGATGCCGCGCACTCTTTTGGACAAATGGATTTTAAAATAGAAGATACCGGTGCAGATTATTTTGCTACCTCTTTACACAAATGGTTATGCGCTCCTTTTGGTAGCGGTTTATTATATATTAAAAAAGATAAGATCAAAAAAGTGTGGGCCTTATTATCTGCAGTTGAACCGGATGGAGATGATATTAAAAAATTTGAGAATCTAGGCACACGCTCTTTTGCTTCTGAAATGGCAATTGGCACTGCGGTTGATTTTCATAACATCATTGGCGGCAAACGTAAAGAAGCGCGTTTACGTTATTTAAAAAATTATTGGGCAGAGAAATGTCATAAATTACCAAACACAAATTTCTATACATCCATGAAGCCTGAATTCTCTTGCGCTATTGCTACTATTGGTTTTGAAGGATGGCAGGCACAACAGGTAGAAGCAAAATTATTTGAAAAACACAAAGTACATACTGTATCCATGATCCTTGAAAAAGTAAACGGCATTCGTATTGCGCCAAATGTATATACTAATATTCAAGACCTGGATATTTTGGTTACAGGGTTGACTGAGATTTCAAAAATGGAGGCTCCTTCTAAATAAAATTAAGATGGTGAAAAAAATTACTATTGCTCTTGCTGCTATTGTTTTAATTTTTGCATTTACAAGTAAAGATCATAAAGAAGTTATTTTTACCAAGCTGGCGCCTGCACCAATTGGCCCATATAGCCAGGCTATTAAAACAGGCGGTACTTTATACATTGCCGGACAAATTGGTTTAAGAACAGATGGCTATTTCGATTCTACCTCAATAGAAAATGAGACTGCGCAAACATTAAACAATATAAAAGCAATTGTTGAGGCTGCGGGGATGACGTTAGATAATGTTTCGAAAGCAACTATTTATACAACTGATCTTAAAAATTTCTCAAAGATCAATGAAGTATACAAAACATATTTTAAATTAAACCCACCCGCGCGTGAAACCGTTGAAGTAAAAGCCTTGCCAAAAGGTGCGCATGTAGAGATAAGTGTGATTGCAAATTGAAATGAAAAAATGGGAAT
>JBDSFC010000470.1:0-4304 GCA_039919745.1 Bacteroidia bacterium
TACATATACACTTAGCGCCATTGGTTTTTACATATATGGTTTATATAAATATATGATCTTAAAAGAGAGGAAATTAAAATATATTTTTTTAATCATAGGATCGATCATTATATTTATTTCCATAAAACCGTATTATTTTTTTGCGTTACTACCAGGATCTTTAATTTGGATATTTTTTGATAAGCTAACAAATATAAAGAGTCCAATTTTAAGAATAATGGCAGTTCCAATATTACTTTTTGGTACCATTCTATTGGTTTTGGTTGGGTTGCAGGCCTTTGGCAGTTATTTGGGCGAATATAGTTTGGAACTGATTCTTCAGAAAGCTGTGAAAACCCAACAAGATCTGATCAGGGAGGCTTATGGCGCCAATAGCCATAATATTGGAGAGTTTGAGCCAACGGTTGCGGGTATTGTTTCAAAATTACCAGCGGCACTTAATATGGCATTCTTCAGGCCATACGTTTGGGATGCCAGAAATGCTGTAATGATACTTTCGGGGTTGGAAAATTTATTTATGCTTGGATTTAGTGTGTATATTTTGATAAAAGTAAAATTTTCAACTTTATTCAGGTCTTTATTCAGTAACCCGTTACTTATTTTTTCTTTTTTATTCGCCTTATTTTTTGCTTTTTCAGTTGGATTGACAACAGCTAACTATGGGGCGTTGGTGAGACTTAAGATACCTTGCGTGCCATTTTATCTTTGTTCATTATTTATTTTATACGATCTAAATAAAACTAGTTTCCGTAGATAGAGCGGTATATATTTTCTGCAATTGAATAATTCCGGTAAGTTTCTGCAATTTTCCTGATTTTTTGACCAAGTGTTTTATCCTTTAATAATTCGTCTATTTTTTTTACAGCATTTAAATATTCGTTATCATTCAAATCATTTAAAACGTAACCAATATTGTTATCGGATATCAATTGACTATCAGTAGATATATTTTTGGTTATTACTAACGGCAGGCCCATTGCCCAGTATTCTGCATTTTTAATTGGCGTGCAATATTTTTTTGTGGTTACCGGCTTAACGGGGCAAATACCAAAATCTCCTAACGACATATATGAGGGCACGGCCGTATGCATGACAAAACGTTTAATGATAGCTCCCGGATCCAGACCAGATCTTTTACAAAAAACAGCAATCTCTTCATCAGAGTGATTCGTTAGTAAAAGCACTTTAAAATTTTCTCCCCAATGAGTGGAAGCAATTTTAAAAAAATCAAATACTTCCTGTGATAAATAAATATCTCCAAATTTGCCTACATATACACAAACAATTGACCTTTCGTTAATACCCGGAACAAGCGAAAAGTCTTTCTCTTTTTTGGAAAACAAATTAAGATCAACGCATGCCGGTTTAATATCATATCCTGATTTTGTAATACCATATACCTCTTTTGAATAAGCAGGCATTCCTGAGGCAGCACAAATTACACGGGTTGCTCGTTTTAATTGAAGTTTTTCTAATTTAAAAAGGATCTTAAACGCTATTCCGTTCTTTTTCCAGGTATTAGTTTCTACCATCGATTCAGCGTGTGGTTCAAAACTATCCAGTATCAGAGGTTTTCCTGTAAAGAGCGAGATAATATAACCAATAGCACCACCGGGTGTACACCAGCCATGGATATATCTAATATTCCTGATCAAACTAAAAAAAATAAGAAAGAAAAATATGTAAAAGAATTTTAATGCCATTAGCAATCCAAAAGGGCGGTAATTAAAATTGATAAGCAATATCCCTTCTTTATTATATTGTTCTTTTGTTCTTAAATATTCTCCATGTAAGTTTTCTGATCTTGGTGTTAAAGTAAAAAGATAGATCTTTTTGTTTGGCGCAGTTTTTTTTATAATACGCAGGTAAGGCAATACATAAGACTGTAAAATAGAACTGTTAAAGCCCCAATAGGTAATAACAAGTATGTTACCAGCTTTATTCATAATAGTTGCTTTATGATCCCAAAAAAACGTCGTTTAAAAAGTATCATGGGGTTATTGATAATACTTAAAAATAAAAATTTAAGGGCCACTCCCGGGCTTGTTTTGGTCATAGCAATGTGTAAGGATGCGTAAGAATACAAGCCCATTAAAAAAGTCTGGCGATGATATAAGGATTTATTAATGGTAATAGAATTTTTAAGCATATGATCCTTAAAGTGAACGATCTTATCACTTAGCTCGCGGGTGCCATGATTTAAAACACTTCTCCCGCTATGATTTATCATTAAAATAGATTTTCCAGGAAAACAAGATAACCTGTTTGAAGCAATAACACGGAGCCACAATTCCCAATCTTCAAACAAAATTAAATTCCGGTTAGTGCTAAAATAATGTTGTTGAAATAATATTTTGTCTATAATTATAGAGCTGCAGCCTAAAAAATTGCCGTAAAATAATTTGTTGGCGTTAAAAAAGCCGCTTACTCCGTATTCATATAAAAGCGTTTTATTTGGATTAAGAATAGTGTATCCTGCAAAAATAAATTTTGGCTCTTCAGTTTGTTTGCAAATAAAATCATAAATCGAAGATAGGTGATCTTCTTTCATTTTATCATCAGAATCAAGGAAAATAAGATATTTACCAATAGCATTATCTGCGCCAAAGTTTCGGGCAATACTTCTTTCTTCGTTGGCTTTATAGAAATATTTTAATTTATTACTTAGTAAAGGCTTTATAATTTCTACGGTATTATCCGTACTGCCATCATCAACAATTATTATTTCATAATCCTGAAAGGATTGACTTATTACAGAATTTATTGTTTCTTGCAATAATACTGCCCTGTTATAAGTTGGTATGATAATAGAAAATAACATATTATTTTTGCAGGCCTCTCAAAATAATAAAAACAAACTTCGGAATAAATTTAAGCCTATTATTATATTTATTAAAGTGATTTTCGACGTAAAAGTCCTTGTAATTTTCTTTTAAATATGTACTTATTTTGTGACATATCTTATAATTGCACTGCCTGTAATTGTAATGATAGTGAAGATGAAGGTGTTGCAAAAATATAGTGCTTATCTCCTTTTCAGTAAAACTAACTTCACATTGATATTTTGAAATGACCTCGCTCTTTGCTAAACCCAATTTATTTAACTTATTTGCAAAGGCATTTCCATTTTTAATAGACCGTAATGTATTAATTACAACTTCAGTCCATTCTTCAAAAAACTTTAATTCGAGATTTGATTTTGAATTTGTATGAAGTCTGTAATTTGAAAGTATATTATCTATTCTTTTTATTTTAGCACCCAGCAAAATAGCTTTTGAAACCAGTTCAAAATCCATGGCGTAATGTAAATGTTCATTAACCGGTGATTGTGCATTTAACCATTTACTTTTCAAAAAAGAAGATGGTTGTGGAAACCTCATGTAAGGAAGATATTCATTTAGAGCAATATCAGTTGTTAAACCAATAATTTTGCTTTTTATTTTTTCTCCAAACAATAAACTTTTGCCATGAAGGATGTCTAATGCGGGATCATTTAAAAATGCGTTCGCTACTATTTCTAAAGTTTTTTTTTCGTAAAAGTCATCACTGTTTAACCAGGTAATAACTTGCCCGCTTGCAACTTTTAAACCTTTATTAATGGCATCACTTTGCCCCTTATCTTTTTCACTTATCCAATATGTAAGACGCCCGGCATATTTTTTTATGACAGAAAGTGTATTGTCAGTACTCCCACCATCAATGAGAATTATTTCAAAATTTTTATAGTCTTGGTTTAAGATAGAAACAATAGTCTCTTCAATGTATTCTCCCTGGTTAAAGGAAGGGATAATAACAGATATTTTGGGATTATTTACCGACACACTTAAAATCCGGAAACATTAGTAATTAAAATTTTCCCGCACAAAAAAAACGGTTGCAACATTATTAAGGATCACATTTTTAGCAATAATTGTATAACCTAAATTTTTAAGAAAGACGGCTGATCTGTGATTCAAAAGATCATTAACAGAAACGATGTTCAACTCAATAGCAATAATTTTTGGTTTATATTTTAGCCAATCATTTGAGTTGAGTACTTCATAATCATAACCTTCAACATCAATCGTCAAAATATCTATTTCTGAAAATTGTGATCCGTGTTGCTGTAAAATACTTTTTAAAGGTTTAATTTTAACCGGAATAGTTTTAGTTACATATTTAAGCATTCCGTTCTCAATTAAATTTTGTTTTGAGAAAGAGTTCATGGTGGAATTATTTGATATTACGTGATAATCCATAATGCCATCAGTTTCTCCAACACCACACTCGATGTTAATATCACGTGGCCTTATCTTATTAAAGGC
>JBDSFC010000162.1:0-3026 GCA_039919745.1 Bacteroidia bacterium
ACTCCAATGATCAAGAGCATCGGGTTGTTTCCTGAAAAGCCCGCTGCCACTACAAGGAGCATCAATTACAATCGCATTAAAAAAAGAGACCAGTTCCGAAAACTTTTGCGTGTCGTTATTAGTAACAATAGTATTACAAGTGCCCCATTTACTAAGGTTTTGCGCTAAAATATCGGCCCTTGATTTTATAAATTCGTTTGCGATCAATAAACTTTCATCACTTATTAAAGAATTTATAACCGTGCTTTTACCACCCGGCGCGGCACAGGCGTCCAGCACTTTTATGTGTTTTGTAAGATCAAGCGTTTCTTTTAAGGCAAATTCAATAAACATACTTCCCGGCTCCTGCACATAATAACAACCTGCATGGAATAATGGATCGTATGTAAAAGATGGTCGCTCGTTTAAATAATAACCATCATTGCTCCAGGCAACTTTATCATTTACCTTAAAATCTAACTCTGTTTTTTTTAAAGGGTTTAATCTGACAGAAGTAATTTTATTTTCTTCGGTATGCGCTTCCACAAAGGCCTCTACATTAAAATGCTCTAATTGCGATAAGCTGTTTAAAAGTTGTTGTGGGAGCTTTGGCATATTTAAATTTTAAACAGTTTCTTTGTTTGTGGATTTTTCGGAACACAAAGTAAAGAAATTATTGCTAACGCCGGAAATGGCAGAGCATAAAATAAAGCAATGGTGCGCCTATCAGGAACGCTCGCAAAATGAAACACGTCGCAAACTTTGGGAATACAGATTAAGCGAAAAAACCATTGAACATATCATCTCTAATTTAATTGCGGAAAATTTTTTAAACGACGAACGTTTTGCGTTGGCTTTAGCAGGTGGAAAATTCAGGATAAAACACTGGGGTAAAATAAAGATCAAAATGGAATTAAGAAAACATAAGATCTCTGAGTACTCTATTATTAAAGCTTTAAAAAGTATTGATGGCGATGATTATATAAATATCCTTACTTTAGTTCTCGAAAAAAAAATAAGACAAACAAAAGCAAAAGACAAACAAAAATTATATTATAGTACTTTAAATTATGCCGTATCAAAAGGTTTTGAAAGTGACCTGGCAAAAGAAGAATTAAATAAATTATTGAAATAAATATAAAATGAATTTAGATCTTAAAAATAAACGCGCCATAGTTTGCGGAAGCACACAAGGTATTGGTAAAGCTGTAGCACTTGAATTAGCTGCAATGGGCGCAAACGTAACATTAATTGCCAGGAACGAACAGGCATTAAAATCAACAAAGGCAGAATTAAGTAATAACGGTTCGCAGCTACACTCATATATATGTACAGATTTTAGCGAGCCTCAAAAATTAAAAGAGTTGGTTGAACAATTTATTCAACGCAGTGGTTTTGTGAACATACTTATTAATAATACCGGTGGCCCACCAGCCGGACCAATTGTAAATGCAAAAACAGATGAATTTCTTTCTGCCTTTAATAATCATTTGATCTGTAACCATGTTTTAACGCAGGCCTGCATGGAAGGAATGAAACAAAGTGGTTATGGCAGGATCGTTAATATTATTTCTACATCTGTTAAGCAAGCTTTGCCAAATTTGGGTGTTAGTAATACCATTAGAGCCGCGGTAGGCAATTGGGCAAAAACGATGGCCAATGAATTAGGAAAATTTGGAATTACTGTAAATAATGTATTGCCGGGTGCAACCGCTACCCAACGTTTAGCCAATATTATTGAGAACAAGGCATTAAAAACCAACGTTAATAATGATGAAGTAAAAAAAGAAATGCTTCATGAAATTCCGTTAGGAAGATTTGCTGAGGCTACCGAAGTTGCTAGTGCAGTGGCCTTCCTGGCCTCTCCGGCAGCAGCTTACATCAATGGTATTAACCTACCGGTTGATGGCGGCAGAACCTCTTCTTTGTAGAAATTAACAATCGGGTGTTTATTACAGTTAACACAACGTCGTTACTAAAACATTAAGTACCAGACAAAAGGCAGCGGTTACTTAAGGTATTTTAGTGCCATGATAAAATTCTTATTTATTCTGGTTAACGCATTCACCATATTCTTATATAGCATATTTGGTGGAGATAATGGAATTACTGTATCCGGTAACATTCCAAAAACGATAACAGCAGGGCAAGAAGTGCCTATCGAAATTAAAGTTACAAAGGGCAGTATGAGCGGCTTTGCCAAGCTACAGCTCGAAGTACCCGAAGGCTTAAGCATAAAAGAGCTTGAGAACAAAGGCGCTAACTTTAGTTATTCTGAAGGCGTTGCAAAATGGGTTTGGGCCAGTTTACCAAGCGATGCAGATATTATCATTAAAGCTACTTTGGTAGCATCATCATCAGCATCAGGCGCTAAAACTATTGGTGCAAAATATTCTTATGTTGAAAATAATGCAAAACAAGTAGTAGAAATGGTGCCTATCGAAATTACGGTAGAAGCCGGCTCGGCTACTACAGCGGTAACTACGCCTAATGTTACAACTACACCAACAACAGCTGTTACAACTCCAACCGAATCAACAACACAAACTTCTTCAAATAAAGAACCTGCAGGGAATGTTAGTGTTGTTAGAACAATAACAAAAGGTGCGAGTGATGCTGAATATATAGTTAGCTTAAAAGTAAAAAAAGGTGCTACAAGAGGTTTTGCAAGATATAGCGATGACCTTCCTGCCGGCCTTATTGCTAAAGCTATCAGCACAGATGGAAGTTCTTTTTCTGTAGCAGATGGAAAAGTAAAATTTGTTTGGGTAAGCGTTTTATTAAAAGATGAATTGGAATTATCTTATTCATTAACCGCTAAAAAAAGTACGTATAGCACATTAAAAGGTGAGTACTCTTATCTTGAAGATAATCAAAGTAAAAAATATGTATTACCAACTGAGCAGTTAGCAATTACAATAACTGAAGCTGTTGCAACTACAACAACCGAACCTGTAAATACACAAACAGTTGCTGTGGTTACTCCTACACAAGCAGTTGTAACTCCAACTGTTGCGGTGGTTACCCCCACAGTAGCAGTTATAACT
>JBDSFC010000179.1:0-3537 GCA_039919745.1 Bacteroidia bacterium
CGTTATAAAATTGACCAACGAGAAGGCATATCATGCAGAAGGCCACCAAAACAGCGAATGGATCCTGATCGACTACATCAACATTGTAGTACATGTATTTTTACGCGAAACGCGTGAATTTTACAATATTGAAGGGCTTTGGGGCGATGCGGAAATAACAACCATTAATTAAAATTTTACAGATAGCAAACTAAAATGAGCGACGAACAGAATACAGAACCTACACAGAACGATACGAACAATAAATCCAATTCGTCTGAAGAGGAGAGAAAGAAGCAATTTGAGCGCATGAAAGAAAAATTCAGTCGCCCGGGCTCCAATTTTGGAGGTAATAAAAGCGGCGGTAATGGCGGCAATAATTTTTACTGGATCTACGGCGTTGTAATTGCCGTATTATTATTTATTGTTTTTTATGGCAATGGTTTTACACCAAAATTGAAAGAAGTTAGCCAGGGTAAATTTTACCAGGATATGCTTGCAAAAGGTGATGTAACGGATGTAGTAATTGTAAATAAAACAATTGCCCGTATCTACATTAATTCTGATACAGCTGCAACAGCCGACAGATATAAAGATCCAAAAACAGCCCGTTCTTTATTTCCGGATAAAACTTACAAGGGCCCGCATTTTTATATTACAGTTCCATCCATTGATAATTTAATGTTGGGAATGGAAAAAGTGCAAAACGAAGCGGGTATTCCAAAAGACAAACAAATTTTTGCAAGAAGCGTTGAAGAAACCAACTGGATGAGCGATCAGTTACCATGGTTATTACCAATATTAATTATGGTAGTACTTTGGATAGTGATGATGCGCCGTATGGGCGGCGGCGGCGGAAGCGGCGGACCAGGCCAGATCTTTAATATTGGTAAATCAAAAGCAACTTTATTTGATAAAGATTCTAACGTAAATATTACTTTTAATGATGTGGCCGGATTAGATGGCGCAAAAATGGAAGTAATGGAGATCGTTGATTTTTTAAAGAATCCAAAAAAATACACCGACTTGGGTGCAAAAATTCCAAAAGGTGCTTTATTGGTTGGCCCTCCGGGTACCGGTAAAACCTTATTGGCAAAAGCAGTAGCAGGCGAAGCAAAAGTTCCTTTCTTCTCTTTGAGCGGATCTGACTTTGTAGAAATGTTTGTAGGTGTTGGTGCCAGTCGTGTACGTGACTTATTTAAACAAGCTAAAGAAAAAGCACCTTGTATTATTTTTATTGATGAGATAGATGCTATTGGCCGTGCCCGTGGTAAAAATGCAGCAGCCGGTGGAAATGATGAGCGTGAAAATACATTAAATCAATTATTAACCGAGATGGATGGTTTTGGTACCAACAGCGGTGTAATTATTTTAGCTGCTACCAATCGTGCTGATATTCTTGACAGAGCATTAATGCGTGCTGGTCGTTTTGACCGTCAGATCTATGTTGATATGCCTGACTTAAATGAGCGTAAAGAAATTTTCCAGGTGCATTTAAAGAAAATTAAAATTGACGAAAGTGTACAAATAGATTTTCTTGCAAAGCAAACACCGGGTTTTAGTGGTGCAGATATTGCAAACATTTGTAACGAAGCTGCTTTAATTGCCGCGCGTTCAAATAAAAAAACTGTGCAGAAACAGGATTTCTTAGACGCAGTGGATAGAATTATTGCCGGCCTTGAAAAGAAAAATAAAATTATTACACCAATGGAAAAACGTGTTATTGCTTTTCACGAAGCGGGGCACGCTACTGTAAGCTGGATGTTAGAACATGCTTCTCCTTTGGTAAAAGTAACCATTGTGCCGCGTGGCCGCTCATTAGGAGCCGCCTGGTATTTACCTGAAGAAAGACAGATCACAACTACAGAACAAATTATGGACGAGATCTGCGCTGCTTTAGGCGGACGTGTAGCGGAAGAAATTACATTTGGTAAAATAAGTACAGGCGCGTTAAGCGATCTTGAAAAAATAACCAAACAAGCTTATGCCTGTATCGTATATTATGGTTTGAACGAAAAAATTGGTAACATTAGTTATTATGATAGTTCAGGACAAGACAATATGTTTAGCAAACCATATAGCGAGAACACTGCAAAAACAATAGATGAAGAAGTTAAAAAAATGATCGATATTGCTTATGCAAGAACAAAACAGATCTTATTAAGCAATAAAGATAAACTAACACTTTTAGCTCAAAAATTATTAGAGAAAGAAGTGATCTTTAAAGAAGACTTAGAAGAGATCTTTGGAAAACGTCCTTTTGATAAACATGAAGAAGATGTAAAACCACAATTGGAAACAGTTATTGCCCCACCAAAAATTGATTCTTTATAAGAATAGTAATTTTTAAAATTAAAAAAGCGGATCGTAAATGGTTCGCTTTTTTTATTCTGTCGCCCTGAGCTAAGTCGAAGGGCTCTTTTGGCAACCTCCGGAGAGGGATATTGTGTGTGTGTGCTTACGCGAAGCGACGGAGGAGGAAAAAACAATTTGCCGTTTATTTTGTTAACCTTATAGCAACACAAATAAAAAAACAAACATGAATAAATTCAAAAAAGGCGACTTCGTTAAATGGTTATTTGGAAACGCATCCAAATACAAAATAATAGCAACTAAAGAAGAACCACATATTACTGAGAATGGAGAAAAGATCGAAGTAAGTGAAGGCAATGATTTTTTAATTTTAAAAACACCAATAGAAGATGGCAAATTTGGCGGCTTCCAACATGTGCCGGCACAACACTTGGAGTTTATAAACTAAAATTAAAAAGGCGAATCGGAAATGGTGCGCCTTTTTTTATCCTGTCACCCTCAGCGAAGTCGAAGGATTTTACTATAAGAATAACGTGTTCCCATTTGTATAAGCAAGAACAGTCTAATATCTGAGTATTTACACTATTCTGCTTTATAACTGGCAACAAAGGGATGTTTCTTTTTTGTAAATTAGATCATTAATCCTTTAAAAAAATCTCATGAAAAAAAATCTACAAAATTTATTTCTTGCATCAGCTTTAATAGGTGGTTCGTTAACAGCATTAGCGCAACCTACATTAACAGGTGCTAACATTAATCCGGTAATTGGCGAAATGTTTGCCATTAAAAATTCAAACAGTTCTGTAGCTCCCGGCTCGGCAGGTGCCAGCCAAACATGGAATATGACAGGCCTTTTGGTAGCTTCAAGTGGTACTACCACTTTTATGTCGGTGGCATCAACACCAAGTGGTTCTGCTTTTCCCGCAGCTAACATTGCTGGTTTTGATGGTGCAAATTATGCGTATTCAAATAACACGTCAGCTTCTAGTTTAAACCAAGGTGCAGTGGGCAATAATGTGGTTTTTTCTTATGGAAATCCGGAAACTATTTTAACTTTTCCAACTAATTTTAATAATTCTGGTTCAGATGCATGGCAATGTATTTTTACCACCAGCAGTATTACCTTTACACGTTCGGGTACAACCACCGTTACCGCTGATGGCTACGGCACTATTACCACTCCGGCAAATACATACAATAATGCCATGCGCATGCATTTTGTGCAATCGTATACAGATGCGGCTA
>JBDSFC010000257.1:0-3555 GCA_039919745.1 Bacteroidia bacterium
TGAAATCCTGCGGGTTATTGGCACCCAAACACGACGGCCTACGTCCTGCGATAGGTTTACAGAAATACTATCATCCAATAATTTTGTGCGGTAACTGGTATGATCTTTATTTGTGCCTGAAATAAGATCGTTAAGATCCCTATTATTCTTTAATTTTTCTGACCTGCTTTTGGTATTATAACAATGACTGTATTTTTTTGTTTTATCTTTTGCATCAGTAATTTCTAATTCCGCAGCACATTCGATGGTATTTAAAACCATGTCTTGCCCATTGTAAGGTGATTTTTCATCGGCGATCTTTTCTATTTTTGAACTTTCGTTTATATTCACTGCAATTATCCTTACAATAAAATCGGCTCCTGATTCATCAGTTTTAAGTGTAACATTTTTAGTGGTCTTAGCTTCACTATCAAAACCTTTTAAAAAATGTTCTGCGATATCTTCCTTAGATAAATTATTTATATACTTGGCATTTAAAGCTGTTGAATTGAAATTAACAGGTACGTTTCTATCAGGCATTGCTACTACAACAGGCTTTTCGATATTTTTTTTGAAAGCGGTGCAACCATATAAGCAAAATGCAATTAACGTTGTTGATACTATTTGTTTTGTATATTTCATATTATAAATCTATTCAATTTCCAGTTCATCCACAAAAATAAATGCTCCATCGCCTTTACCTTCATGCCATTCGGGAAGTTTTCCAAAATTTTTTGCAATTATTTTAATATACCTATAGCTTACCTTTTTACTAAGTCTTTTTTCAAATCGTTGTATTTGTAATTTATAATCATTTGCTGCAACATCCTTACTAACACTATCTATCAGTTTATAATTTTTATTATCATCCGATCCATAATAATATACAACAGTTGGATATAAGATCCAGGATCTTGAATCCTGTAGACACTCTATACTGAAGTGATCAATATCTTTTTTCTTTTTCATATCAACAATGCATTCAAAATCCTGGTATTGAAATCCAAGCCAGTTTCCTTTGCGCCAGTTCAGTTCGTCGTAGATCCCATCAATTAAGGATTGCCCCCCATCTGAAGAATACTGTGGGTTTGGTTTTGATACAAGTTGCACATCGTAATTGTTTTTCAATTTAAAAAAACGAGCTTCTGTAATTGCACTATTTTCGTTATCAGAAAATGTAATTGCTTTAATAGTACAATTGGTTTCTATAAAAAAAGGTTTTGAATAAATTTTTGATGAAGCTGTGGGTTCAGTTCCATCGATTGTATAAAAAATTTTACCGGCATTTAAATTTAAAGGAAGTATAGTGATCTCAACTTTATCCTGAAATACCTGCGAAGCAGACAAAATAATTGGAGCGGGTATGATCATCTTGACAGATATCGCAGATAAAGGACTGTTTGAATTTTTGCCGTATTCATTTGAGGGATCATTTTCAGAAACATATAAATAATCCATTTTTCCACCAGTCATTATAAGTTCATGCTCTAACGAGGAAGTATTTATTTGTTTGTTATTTATGATGTAACCACCAATTATTTTTTCTTTTTGTTTCCCGTTTGTAATGGTGAATGTTTTTCCGTTCTCAAGATTTATTTTTATGGTTTTAAAAAGTGGTGAGCTTAAAATATATTGCGTAGAGCCCGGACAAACAGGATACATACCCATAGAACTAAATATATACCAGGCGCTCATTTGTCCGCAATCTTCATTTCCTATTAACCCATCAGGAGAGTTTTTATAAAAATTATTACAAATCTGTTGTGTTAATTGAATTGTTTTTTGAGGTTTATCTACAAAATTATATAAATAGGCCATATGATGACTGGGTTCATTTCCATGTGCATATTGGCCAATAAGGCCTGTAACATCCGATTGATCCCTGCCACTTAATTTCTCCTTTGTCATAAATAATTCGTCCAGCTTATTTTCAAATTTTTGCTTGCTACCATGCAATCTGATCAAACCCTCTATATCATGTGGGGCGTAAAATGAATATTGCCAGCTGTTACCTTCAGTAAAATGATTATTTATTTCGCCACCATAAAAAGGAGAAAGCCAGTTTCCGTTCTTGCGTGGACGTATTAAACCTATTGAATCATTATACAAATTTCTGTATGACTGTGCTAATTTTAAATAATTCTTAACTTCTTTTCTTCCAATTTTGTAAACTATTTGAGCAATACACCAATTATCATATCCATATTCCAAAGAGCGGCTTACACTTTCGCTTTCATCATCGATCTGCAAATAACCTTTTTTATTGAAGGCGGGAATTCCAAAATTAGAATAAGTTGCCGAAGCTTGTACAGCGCGATACACCAATGCGGTATCAAAACCGTTAATACCTTTAGCCATTGCATCTGCAATTACCGAAACGGAATGAAAGCCGATCATACAATCTGTTTCATTACCCGATAATTCCCATACAGGCAAACGGCCTGATTGGGAGTATTGAGCTAAAAAAGTATTTATAAAATCAACCGTGTGCTTACGTTCAATGATCGTAAATAAAGGATGCAACGCCCTGTAGGTATCCCATAAAGAAAAAACAGAATAATTTGTAAAACCTTTAGCAGTGTGCACCTGTTGATCAACACCTCGATATTGGTTATCGACATCCATATTTAGAGAAGGATGAATGCATGTATGATACAATGCTGTATAAAAAACAGAAAGTTTGTTCTTGTCCTCTTCTGTTATTTCGATTTTTTTTAATTGTGTGTTCCAGGTTTGTTCTGCTTCTTTCTTATATTTTTCAAAATCCCAATGTTTTGCTTCTGCTTCTAAATTTTTTAAAGCACCTTCTGCGCTAACAGAAGAAATAGCCACTTTTACCATTAATGGTTTTTCATCAGTAAGGTCAAATTGAAAATAAGCACCTTGTGCGTTTTTTCCGCTTTTTATAAAATTTATCGATTCACGAAAAGACTTTTGAAAAATAAATTCCATTTTTTTAAATGGTTTAGAAAAGCGTATCACAAAATAAACCTGCTGGTACTTTGCCCACGCCTCACTTATTCTATACCCACTAATAGTAACACTATCTATAATCTGAACCCTGGAGTCTAATCTTTTATCGCGGTGAACCAGATCAAGAATTATATTAGCTTCGCTTGTTTTTGAAAATGAATAGCGATGAATGCCTGTTCTTAAAGTAGTGGTTAATTCCGCTTTAATATTATCATCATTTAATAATACCTCGTAAAAACCAGCAGCAGCTTTTTCGTTCTTATGGTCAAATCTTGAAGAATATATTTTATTATCCAAAGAAGGTGAACCAACAGTTGGCATTATTAAAATATCTCCCCAATCACTTACACCTGTTCCGCTTAAATGCGTATGCGAAAATCCATAAATAATACTATCACTGTAATGATAACCGCTACACCCATCCCAGCTACCATCAATTCTTGTATCCGGACTTAATTGCACCATACCAAATGGCAGAACAGCGCCAGGAAAAGTGTGTCCATGTCCGCCTGTTCCAATAAAAGGATTCACATACTGCGTTAAATTTACTTGTCCATATCCTGAAAGAAAAATCAGCGATAATGCAAATAAATACAGTCGTTT
>JBDSFC010000279.1:0-4105 GCA_039919745.1 Bacteroidia bacterium
ACGCCATCACCATGTTTACGAATATGGTGAGAAATTTCGCTTTCAGGATCGAATGGAGATGTTAATACCAAACGAATTTTATCTTGCACCAAAACATACGATACTCTGTCGCGCGAGCCGGTTTCTAAACCTGCATATGCCAGCTCCTGAAAACCAAATGCTGATTTATAATAATGTGCCGCTTGTTTAGCATTACCCACATATAATTCAACATAGTCTGTTCCGTTAATTGGTAAAAAGTCCTTAGCTTTTTCAAATACTTTTTCTCCACTATAATCGTAATTTTTTACTTTAGTTAAATCTGCTGCTGACATAATATTTAGTTTAATTTTTTAAATTAATTGTGGTGTGCTTATCCATGATTTATAATAATCTTTTACTTCGTATTTTAAAGCTTCGGTTGTGATTTTTAAAGGATTAAACGGATCAATCATCACTGCCAATTCTTTTGTTTCCTTTTTGCCTATACTGCGCTCAATGGCCCCTGGATGTGGTCCGTGAGGAACACCCGCCGGGTGTAATGTAAACTGCCCGGCTTTAATATTATTACGGCTCATAAAATCGCCATCTACATAATATAAAATTTCTTCAGCATCTATATTACTATGGTGATAAGGAGCTGGAATGGAGTCCGGATGATAATCATATAGCCGGGGCACAAAAGAGCATATGACAAAATTACGCCCTTCAAATTGCTGATGAATAGGAGGAGGCATATGGATACGGCCGGTAATAGGTTCGAAATTAAAAATTGAAAATGCATATGGATACACATATCCGTCCCAACCTACAAGATCAAAAGGATGTGTTTCGTATGTGTAAGGATAGATCATCCCTCTTTTTTTGATCATTATTTTGAAATCACCTTTTTCATCATGTGTTTCAAAATTATGAGGCAATTTAAAATCACGTTCACAAAAAGGGGAGTGTTCTAATAATTGTCCAAATTCGTTACGATAGCGTTTTGGTGTGCGAATTGGGCCATGAGATTCGATAAATAATATTTTATTATCTTTTGTATCAAACTCTAATTTGTATACGATCCCACGGGGGATGATCACGTAATCACCATATTCAAAATCAACCGTGCCATACATGGTTTTGCATCTTCCGCTTCCTTTATGGATAAACAACATTTCGTCCGAATCTGCATTTTTGAAAAAATATTTTTCCATTGATGCTGATGGGCAAGCCATACCAATTTGCATATCATCATTAAAGAAAAATACTTTACGGCTTTCTAAATAATCATCTTCAGGTTCTACATCATAACCCATAAAACTTAAGGCTTTTAGGTTTTCATCAATTCCAACTTCCGGTTTTGCATAATGCGCTCTGCCAATTTCTTTAACCATTGTTGGCGGGTTTAAGTGATATACTAAAGAGGATGTACTTGAAAAACCCTCTGTACCGAATAATTCTTCATGATATAATTCTCCATTAGGTTTACGAAATACAATATGACGTTTATGAGGTACTTTTCCTTGTTTTTGATAAATTGGCATAGTAATTTATTTTCTGTAAAAAAACAAATTCAATTTCAGGAATTAAATGACAAAGCTCAATATAGCGACTGATTTATATCAACTCTGAAAAAAAAACGAGCGTACTCAAATTATCATCAAGCTGTTTATTTTAATTAAGTTAATTTGCTACAGAACAGATTTTTTGAAAGACGGTTTATGAAATATGCTGTAATTCCAAAAAAATATTTTTAACTACCTGCGCAATACTGGAGATGATCATTTGCACGCCAATACCAATAACTAAAAACCCCATTATCTTTGAAAGCGAGGTTAAACCTGCTTGTCCGGCATATTTCATTAAACGTGGTGCGTACTTAAAAATGAAATAAATTGAAAAAGAGACAATAATAATTGCTACAACGGCAACAATATCCTGCCCGATTGCTTTATGCCAATTACTATCCCTACTGGCATATAAAGTAATTAAGAACGACATGGAACCTGGTCCTGCCAATAAAGGCATAGCTAGCGGAGAAAATGAAATATCATCTTTTGTATCTTCTACGCTCATTTTATCTGAGATCTCATTCTTATGTGTAACATTTAATAACTGCCAACCCGAACGAAAAATAACCAAACCACCGGCCACCCGAAGGGCAGGAATGGTAATACCGAAAAAATTTAGAAGATAAACTCCAATAAAATAAGAAACAATACAAATAATAAGGATGTAAAAGCAGGTTTTTTTAAGCGTTTTTAATTTATTCTCATCGCTCATACCTTGTGTAAGGCTAATGTATACAGGTAAACCACCCAATGGATTGATCAGTGAAAATAAACCAATAAGGATGGTTAAAAAGACAGAGGTTTCAAACATGACGCAAAATTACTATTATTTTATGCAGCTTTGATGATAAGTATTTCTATATTCGTTAATAAAATAAAAACAAATAATTATCTATTTTTGTTTCTGAACTAAAGAATATGGCATTAAACTTTAAAACACTTTCTGTAAGGGCGCTAAGCGCTTTGGTATTTGTATTACTACTTATGGGTTGTGTGTATTGGAACTATATTTCTTTTACGCTTTTCTTTTTTGTAGTTTCTTTAATGGGATTAAATGAGTTTTATAAAATAGCGGAGAAGATAGGGGCTAAGCCATTTAAAGGTTTGGGTTTTATCTTAGCAGTAATTGTTTATTTAAGCTTTATTCCGCTGTATAGTTTTCTTCCTGCGCCTTCAAATACATTAGATATGTTTGAGTTGGAATTTACCACCATTGACAAACTTCAAAAACTCACTTTAATGTTGGTGATACTTGGTCCTTTTCTTGTTTTAACTAAAGCACTTTTTAGTAAAAAAGAAAACTCAATACAAAATGCGTTTTATACTGTGGGTGGGATCATTTATGCTGTAGTGCCTTTTGCTTTATTAAACCAAACAGTTTATTATAGCACAGACTATAGCATCCGTGCATTTTTTGAACCAAAATTAATTCTTGGAATTATGTTCCTGATCTGGAGTAACGATACATTTGCTTATTTAGGTGGAAGTTTATTTGGAAAGAATAAAATGATCGAGCGTGTTTCGCCTGGGAAAACGTGGGAAGGAACAATTATAGGCGTACTAATAACCTTTGGCTTAAGTTTTACGTTTAATTATTGGGTATTTAATTTTGAAGATTTTACTTGGCCTCTTCTTGGCGCTATGGTGCCGGTGTTAGCAACAATAGGCGATCTTATTGAAAGTAAATTAAAACGTGAAGCAGGTGTTAAAGACAGCGGCAGTATTATGCCTGGTCATGGTGGTATCTTAGATAGGTTTGATAGTTTGATCTTTGTGTCACCTTTTGTATTTATGTTCTTTAAGCTTTTTTAAAGCTTAACAGAGTGTACACGGTGAATTGGAATAACAACGCCTTGTTTTAAAATAACCCTTTTATCGGTTACTCCCCAAACAGTTGTTTCTACTACTTTGCAAGAGGCTTCATCCTCAAAATAAATTTTGATCTTGGTATGTTCCCTGTTTCCTAAAGTTAAAGCTCTGTCGAGTTCTGCGCGTCTTTCAATTATCTTTTCAGGATTATTTAAAACTTCTGTTGAAGGAAATTTTAAGTTCTCAATTTGTTCCTTTTCTATTGCTTGAAATTCAGCTATCATCATAGGTTAAAAGTATTAAAATTAATCAGATTTATCGATAATGTAAAACGGATAAAAAACAAAAAGGTTTCAGTTGTTAATTATTTAATTGATTTTTGACTGTTTTAAATAACTCGGCTGCTTTTTGGCTCCCAATTCTATAAGTAAAACCATCATTATCAATTAGTTCTACAAATTCTTCACCGCTTGTATAAAAACGGATGATTCCTTTGTTATGAAGGTTATAAACAGCCCTGCGCAACATATTTTTCTTGTAGCGACTCTTTCTTACAGAAACAATATTCTTAAGGTCTATTTTTACTTTTCTTGCCGTCCAAAATCCATCTAAAGTTACATAGCCACCATACACTTTTGTTTGGATGTGAAGAATGTACGTAAGGCCGGTTGAAAAAACCAAAATGCTTATACCTATAATAAAAAATATTAAACCCGATTCGTTTGCATTTTGTATTGGATACGACCCAATTTTTACAAATGATA
>JBDSFC010000287.1:0-10842 GCA_039919745.1 Bacteroidia bacterium
GGTTAGCTGTTGTATCTGTTTTTCTTAATTCAGTTACACTAACGGTTTTGGTATCCACCGTTTTTGCAGTCGAATTTTCATTACCTGTAGTATTATTATTTGTTGTTGATGTGTTAGTATTATTTGCGGTTGTTTTTTCGTTACCTGTAGTATTATTATTTGTTGTTGACGTGTTAGTATTATTTGCGGTTGTATTTTCGTTACCTGTAGCATTGTTGTTTGCTGTAGTTGTATTAGTATTGTTTGCAGTTGAATTCTCGTTACCTGTAGTATTGTTTTTTGTATTAGAAGCTAGCTGATTGTTTATTTTTTTGTTTAAGCTGTTTAATTGGTTAATGGCCTCTAATTGTTTTTTTGTTGCTGCTATCAGGTCATTCAGCTTGTCGTTGTTTGTTGCTGCTGCATCCGATTTTTGTTTTAAACCGGTAGCTGCTGTAATTTTATTGTTTGCGGCAATTGATTCGCTTTTTAAGCTCGGTGTATTTGAGATCAGCGTTTCATTAGCTTTTAAGTTTGTATTTAATTGCTCGATCTCAGATGTGTTAGCCTCATATAGTTTTTGGTACGCAGCCAATTTACTTACAGCCAATTCATTTATACCGGCATTAACGGCTTCCAGTTTAGTATTTACTGTATTGTCTTCTTTTACCACTTTAACAGATGAAGTAGAAGTTAACGCTGTTTTTAAAACAGTGGTAGGACTCGATTTTTTAAGTAGATCTAATGCTTGTTGTTGTTTATTTAAAGCCCATGCTTCTTTTTCTTCAGCATTGCTCATACTACCAAGTTTGGCGCCAATATTAGGTAAAGAGTTAGCTTCTTCTCTTATAGAGGCTGCTTGTTTAAACGCAAGTGCCGCTTCTTCGTTCATTTTTTTAGCTTCTGCAATATCAGCTTCAGAGGCTTTTTTCTCATTAATTAAAGTTGTAATGTTATCTGCATTTGCTGAGTATAATGCTGCATTATCATTTTTTGCAATAGTAGCGGCCTGAAGGTTTTTTTCATTTGCTTTCTCTTCCAGGTCTTTTGCTTCATTTAATAGTTTATCTTTTTCAGGTCCGGTTTTAGTTTGAGCATCGCTTTTTAATTTTTGAGATTTGTTTAACAGTTCTTCTGCTTCAACAATTAATTGCGTTGGTGTAGCATTGTTATTAGCGTTTGCAATAGCGTCTGCTTTTTGTATCTCATCTTTAGCGGAAGTGATAAGATCTTTTAATTTCTTTTGTTGAACAGTTGCATCATTTATTTTTGAATCAGCCTCAATTTTTAATTTTTGAGCTTCAATATTTTGATATGAGTTATATTCGAAATTCGCATTATCATTTGTGTTTAACTCGATATTAAGGTCATTAAGATTCTTTAAAGCATCAGAACTGTTCTTTGCAGTAATTGGATTAAGATTGATCGCTTTTTCGTTTGCGTTAGCAGTTGTATTATTTTTAGCTATGTCCTGGTTTAACGCTAATATTTGTTTGTTATTGGAAGCAATGATCTGGTTGTTTTCTTTTTTAGAGTTTTCAAGATCTTTTATATCATTTGTAACCTCTTGTTTAGCCGCAGCTGTTTTTGCTTTTAGTAATTCCTTTTTTTCATTGGCAATAGCATTATCTATTTCTTTATTATAAAGCAGTAATTGTTTATTGCTTGATGTTATATTATCAACACTGTTAACATCAGTTACAGCGATCTTGTCTTTGTATTTATTTTCTAAAACCTTATCGGTTATTTTTTGTAATACATTTGGAGTAGATGATGTTGTTGTATTGGTATTAATTCCATTTGTATTTGCGTTTGTGTTAACGGTGTTGGTGGCGATCGCATTTGCTTTTGATTCGGCAATAGTTTCGGTTTTTATTTTTGTCGCTAGCTCTAACTCGTTTTTTAACGCAGCTAATTCGTCATTTAGTTTTTTTATCTCTGCTACATTTTGAGCAATTTGTTTTTCTTTTTCAATTTGTTCAGTTTTTTGTTCGTTTATTTGATTTTGAATAACTTCTTTATCTTTTTTCTTTTTTGTTTTGCTCAGATCAATTTCATCGCTGGTTATAGCCGTTTTAATATCGGTAATGTTGTTATTTATAGATGCATTGGTTTTTTCAATAGCAGCAATTTGTTTTTCTTTTTGTTCAACATCTGTTTTAATAGAGTTGTAAAGATTGTTCGATCCGCTTTCTGTTGTAGAAAGGTCTTTAATTTGTTTTTGCAGATCATCCAGTTTGGCAAGTGATTCTTTATTGTCTTTTGTTTTATTGGCATTTATTTTCTCAAGTTCATTAGCATATTGCTCATTTAAAATGGCTTCTTTTTGTTTGTTTGCCGCATCTTCTTTTAGTTTATTAGCAAAATCTAGGATCTTATTTGCAACAGCAAGATCATTTTCACCTTCTTTTTTAATGGCATTACCCTTTTCTATTTCTTTATTTTTTTCATCCTCGTTCGCGATCGATTGGGCATTTTTTACAATATCATCTCCTTCTTTAATTTTTTTATCGGCTTCAATTTTCTTTTGTTCACCCAATTGTTCGGCATCCCATTCATCCTGAAATAATTGGTTAGCTTCTTTTTTAGAATCGTTAGCATCTTGTTTAGCAATATCAACCAATTCTTTATTTGTTACGGTTTTATTTGTTGTTGGTGTAACCGTTTTAGTTACTGCTACTTTAGTTGTTGTATCAGTGCCCACGTCTGTTACAGTTGGCCCAACGGTTTCTGTATTTGTTGTTGTAGAGTTATTATTTGCAGTTGAATTATCTCCTGTTTGAGCGCCAAGTTTATTTAAACCTTCGTTAACATCCAGTTTGGATTTTTTCTCGATAAGTTTGAGGTATTGTAAATAACTGTCGTCTGTAGGTGTTTCATCAAAGTAATTAATGATCTTTAAGATACCACGATCGTAAGAAATTGTTTGTTTTAACAGTCTTGAGTTTGTAGCAAGCGGTAAGCCTACGCGTTCAGATTGTGTTTTTAAGCCGGGTGTTTCAACAGTATACAATAGTTTAGCACCATTTGGTAGATCCATCATATAATCGCCATTATCTCCTGCTTCAAATACGCCAACGATCTCGCCATTGCCCATATTCTTAACTGTGATCTTGCTGCGTAAGCTTTGTTCTGAAGTTTCTTTTACAACTGTTCCTTTAAGTGCGAGTATATCAATGATCTTACGTTCGGTGTTTATTTTTAAAACATCAATTTTTCCTGGAGGGCTTTGACGGCCTGTACTAAAATAGGCCACTTTTTCAAGTGAATCTGTTACATATAAGTAATCGTCATCAGGCGAATTGATTGGAAATTCAAGATTTACCGGTTGTGTCCATGAATCTGTTGCATCGATATAATCTGATTTAAAAATATCGTAACCCCCCATACCGTTATGGCCTTTACTTGCAAAGTATAACGTTTTGCCATTGGGATGAAGAAAAGGGTAGTCTTCATCATAATCTGTATTAATGCCGTTGAGTTTAACAGGTTTTGCAAATTCACCGTTTGCTAATTTAATGGCGTAATAAATATCTTTACTTGCTGTATTTTCTCCGTAGCTGCTAAAAAAAACTTTATCAGCGCTTCGCGGAAGATAAACAACTGACTTTTCTTTTTTCTTTTTATCCGCACCTGTTCTAAAGGCCTCCGGTTTTATTAATAATTTCCCACCAATATCTTTCAGGTCGTAGCTTCTAAAATAATCTGCTTCATTTAATTGTTTTTTACTTTTAACCTCAAGATCAGATAAATTACTTAACAAACGTTTTCCATAACCGCAGGAAATAATTTCCCTGTCGACCATTAATTTTTTTTGTTTTGCATAAGAGCCAACCTGTTTGTATTCGTTATAATATTTAATAGCTTCATCAAATAAGTAATTAATGTGATATGCTTTTCCAAGATAAAATTTTACTTCTTTTGGCGCTTCATCAGGTTTGCTATTTGCAAAGGTTAAGTAGGGGAGACATTTCTTTTTATCAGGCTCGCTGTATATCATACAAACGCCCAGTTTAAAATTGTATTCAGGATCTTTTGGATAATTGGAAACTAGCTGTGCGAATAGCTTGTATGCCTTAGTAAATTCATCCTCTTCAAATAATTTGTTGGCTTCTTTTTTAATATCTTCAACAGAAACACTTTGCGAAAAAACAGGGCAAGAAATTATCAGTGTCAATAAAACGATCGTTTTTTTAACAATTTTCAGTTCGGGTAATAAAACGTTAAATAAGGTATTAAACCTTAATCTCATAAAAGTCAATTGCTGTAAATTTAATAATATTATTATAATTATTATATAGGTGCGGTATGTATTAAAATTCCATACGGACAGTGTTAAAAATATGATAAATTAACTATAATTTAAAATTAAAGATTTATATTTGCCCATTAACCTTTAAAAAACTTAAAAAAATGATTAAAAAATTACTTACAATCGTTGCGATTGGATCTTTAGGATTCGCAACAGCACAAAATGCAAGAGTTACAAATGTTAACAATACTGCACTTACAAACTCGCAAGCAGAAAAAATAGCTTCAGCACCTGGATGCCAAACACTTTCTGTGATCAATCCAACTGCCGGAATATCAATTTATACTGCAACTTCAGGTACTGCTTGTCCTACAGGTGGTTATGCATTTGGTAACAATTGCTATGGTGATCAGCAAATTGCTACATATTTTCATGCGAGCTACTATGCTGCAGTTACGAACCCTTCTATTGCTGCGGTTTCAGTAGGATTTTATAAGGATCCAACTACTCTAGTAGGCACAAAAGGTACTGTAAATACTGTTGGTATGAAAATTTATGCCGGTACAGCTGCTGCTGGACCAACTGGTGCCGCAATTACATCAACTACAGCTACTTTAGCTTCTGTTGTTGCAGCTCAAACAGGTACTGCTTCTTTATTCATATATACTTTTACAATGGCTCCTACTGCAATTCCTGCGGTTGGCTTCTTTGCTTCATTAATTCTTCCAACCACAGTAGGTGACACTGCTGCAATTTATACACAAACAGCGTCTTCAGCATCGTCGCCAGGAAACGTTAATGGTGCATGGAGTAATGATGGTTCTACTTGGTATGCTGCAAACAACGCAACTTTAGGATGGGGCATTAGTGTTAACCACATTATGTTACCAACAGTTTGCGGAAGCAACATCATTTCTGGAATTTCTAAAAACCTTGGTTTAAGTAAAAATGTAACAATTATGCCAAATCCATCAACTGGCTTAGTGAATGTTGCGCTTACTTTAGCTCAAACAGAAAACATTAATGTTACTGTAACAAATGCTTTAGGTCAACAAATTTTGTCAAACAAATATGACGGTATTTCTAACGAAACGGTTTCATTGGATCTTACTAACCAATCTAACGGTGTTTATTTTGTTACTGTTAGCAATGGCAAAGACAAAATGGTACAACGTTTAATTCTTAATAAATAATTTTTTATTTAATTTTTTAAAACCCTTTCGGTATTCCGAAAGGGTTTTTTGATTTAAAGGGTTATTGTGGCTGTTTTTGCCCGAAAATCCTCAAAGTGTTAAAAAATAGTTTAATAATATAATTTTGAAATAAGAGTTGGTTTTTTTCATACATTTGATACTTAAACATCTTAAAAAACAACTAAAACATGAAAAAAATTACTTTAGCTATTTTTGCTGTTGTTGCTTCGATTTCTATCGGCTTAAGCCAGGTAAATACGATCCACACGGCTCCAACACCAAATCCTGCTCCCGGAACTTCTGGAAACAGAGGTCCAAACGGAACAACCGGTCACACTGTTATGAGGGCAATGTATAATGTGCCTGCAGGAGACATGACTCAAATTTCGACTGCAACAATTCTTAACTCATTTGGCTTTAACCTGGCTAGTGGCGTTGCTACTGCTGCAAGCGGAACGCTTACAGTTTATTTACAAAATTCAACTTCTTCAACTTATACAAATGGTGCAACCTGGTCAACTGTAGGTATGACGCAGGTTTTTACCGGTACATATAATATTCCGGTAGGTGCAGCAGCAGCTACTGTGGATTTTACATTCCCATCAAACTTCCCTTATACAGGTGGTGCATTAAACGTTGCTTATGAATATACAGCTGCGGCAACAAGTACTGCCGCTGCAGTTTATAATTGTGTTGTAGATGCGGCAAGCTCAGGTGCAACAGGTGCGGCTGCAACTGTTGTTGCTCCAACTTTAGGCGCAACGGCTTTCAGGCCATTATTCCGTTTTGGTACACCAAATACTTATACAAACGAAATCATCGTTCAAAGTATTAGTGCTCCGGGCAAATACCCAATTACATTTAATAGCCCCGAAGTTATTACTGCTAAGATCATGAATGGCAGTAATATCGCTAAAACCAACATTGCAGTAGGTTTAAGTATTACAGGTGCTAACCCTTTTACTAACGCACAATTCATTCCTAGTTTAGCTGCAGGTGCTGTAACTACTGTTACATTTGCTGCTGCTCCAACTACTATTCAAGGTATTCAAACAGTTTCGGTAGGTGTTTTACCAGATGATAATAGCATAAACAATACTATTACTCAAACACAAAGTGTTACTTGTGATGTTTGGGCTTATAACCCACCAACAGGTTCATATAGTGCTGGTGTTGGTTTTGGAGCAGGTGCAGGTATCATCTCAAGTCAGCTTATGACTCCTGTTGCTTCTACTTTGATCAGTGGACGTGTTTCAATATCTTCTGATGTAGCAAGTGTTGGTAAACAAGCCTCTGCTGTTTTATTAAACGCAGCAGGTACAATTATTGGTCAAACCAATTCTATTACTATCACTTCAGGTATGTCTAATACATTCCAAAACTTAACGTTTGTTACTCCTCAGTCACTTACAGCTGGTACAATTTATTATTTAGGCTTTGTTCAGCAAGCCGTTGCTTCAGCAACTTATTATCCTTTAGGATCTCAGGCTACTCCTGTAACTCCAAATAATTATTATACTAGCCCCGTTGCAGGTGGTTCTGTTGCTTTCTTAACATCTAACCTGGGTTTTTTCGGACTTGAAGGTATGTTCACAAGCACATGTTCATCTGTTGGTGTACCATTAAACCAATTAGTTGCGGATACTAAAATTTCTGTTTTCCCAAATCCGACTATTAATGGTAAAGCTACTATCGCTGGTTTAGAAGGAACTAACACAGTTACAGTTTATAACATGTTAGGTCAAACGGTTTTAACTTTAACTTCAGATAAAGAAACAGTTTCTATTGATCTTGTAAATCAACCAATGGGTAACTATTTGGTTAAAGTAACAGATTCAAACAAAGCTAGCAAAACGGTTAAAATTATTAATCAATAATCTTAATTAACATTTATTTTAAAAAGCCCGGTTTTTACCGGGCTTTTTTTATATTAAAAAAGAGTACTTTTGCTGCTCTGAGAAACATCAAAATATTTATTTTCCTGATCGCTGTTGTAGCATTGGCATCCTGCGATAATTTCAACAAGCTCCTTAAAAGCACGGATTATGAGCTTAAAATGACCAAAGCAAAGGAGTATTACGATAAAGAACATTATATACGCGCGTCTCAACTCTACGAAGAGCTTCTGCCAATTGTAAAAGGAACAGACAAGGCCGAAGAAGTTTATTATTACTACGCCTGGAGCGAGTATAACATGGGGGATTTTATTATCAGCCAATACCATTTTAAAAATTTCGTAAAACAATTTCCTGCAAGTAAGCATAGCGAAGAATGTTACTTTATGAATGCCTATTGTTATTTTTTAACTTCAGCACATTATAAATTAGATCAAACAAGTACAAAAAATGCAATAAAAGAATTTCAGTCTTTTGTGGACGTATTTCCCGAAAGTACCCGTATCGACAGTTGCAATACTATCATTGATAAATTACACGAAAAACTGGAAAAAAAAGATTATGAGATCGTAAAACAATATTATAAAGTAGATGACTGGAAGGCCGCTATTGTTTCAACAAAGAATTTTATTAAAGAGTACCCAGCCAGCCAGTATAACGAAGAAATGTTCTACCTGATGATAGATTCATATTATTTACTGGCAATTAACAGTATAAGAGCTAAAAAGGAAGAGCGTTTGGACCTGGCAATCGAAAATTATGTAAAATTTTTAGATCTGTACCCAAAAAGTTCGTATCTTAGCGGCGCAGAATCTGTTTACAGCAGCTGCAAAAAATTAAAAGAAAACCTTAATTAACATGGATTTTAAAAAAACAAACGCAGAACAAAGTATTGTAACCCGCGATATTCGCAGATTTGATGCGCCAACAGGTAATATTTACGAAGCAGTATCTATTATGAGCAAACGTGCCAATCAGATCAGTTCAGAGTTAAAGGAAGAATTATCAGGTAAATTGCAGGAATTTAGCAGCCACACTGATAATTTAGAAGAAGTGTTTGAGAACCGCGAGCAAATTGAGATCTCTAAACATTACGAAAAATTACCTAAACCAACTTTAATTGCAATTCAGGAATTTTTAGAAGAAAAAGTTTATTTTCGTAATCCAATAAAAATTACAGAATAATTTTTCAATAACCTTTTAAAAGGCAGTAAGCAAAGGCTTTACTGCCTTTTTACTTTTAATGAAACCCATAATGCTTCACAACAAAAAAATAATTCTTGGTATTACAGGTGGTATTGCTGCATACAAATGCGCGCACCTGGTAAGATTATTAGTGAAACAGGGGGCCGAGGTAAAAGTGATCTTAACTCCTTCTGCCGTTGAATTTATTACACCGCAAACACTTTCTGTTCTTAGTAAGAATGAAGTAGTAATCGATTTTTTTGACGCTAATTTTAACTGGAACAACCATGTTAAACTTGCAGAATGGGCCGATCTGTTATTAATAGCTCCTTTAACGGCCAATACATTCGCTAAAATAGCTACAGGACTGTGTGATAATGTTTTGATAGCTACTTACCTCTCTGCAAAAAGTAAATGCATTGTAGCGCCTGCAATGGATCTGGATATGTATCAGCATCCAAGTGTTAAACATAACCTTGATACGCTAAAAAGTAATGGTAATTTAATTATTCCTGCCGAAACCGGCGAGCTGGCCAGTGGCCTGGTTGGTGAAGGCAGAATGGCTGAGCCGGAAAATATTGTTGATTATATAAATAATTATTACAAACAAAGTCTACCATTAAGCGGTAAAACAGCGTTGGTAAATGCAGGGCCTACTTATGAAGCCATTGATCCGGTTAGGTTTATAGGCAACCGTAGCTCCGGTAAAATGGGGATGGCAATAGCCGAAAATCTTGCCGCTAAAGGAGCAGAGGTTGTTCTGATTCTTGGTCCAAGTCACGAGAAAACAAAAAATACTTCTATAAATATCATACTAGTTGAGAGCAGTGATCAAATGTATGATGCTATGCTTGCGAATTATAAAAATAAGGACATAGTTGTGTGCTCTGCCGCTGTAGCGGATTACAAGCCTTCTAAAGTAAGCGACAAAAAAATTAAAAAGAAGAATGAAGATCTTAATCTTGAATTAATAAGGACCAAAGATATTTTAAGTGAACTTGGTAAACAAAAGAAGAACCAGTGCCTGGTTGGTTTTGCCCTCGAAACTGAAAATGTGCTTGAGTACGCCAGGGAAAAGTTAAAAAATAAGAATTTAGATGTAATTATTGCTAATTCAGCCTCAGAAAAAGGCTCTGGTTTTACCGTGGATACTAATAAAATTACTATTATTGATAAACACAATAAAATCTCTAATTTTGAGTTAAAATCAAAACAAGAGGTCGCAACAGATATTGTGAATTACCTGATCGATCTCATAAAATAAAAATGAAAAAATATTTTTCTATACTTATTGCACTGCTATTACTTCAAATAAAATCATTTGGCCAGGAATTAAATTGCCAGGTAACTATTAACTCTACACAAATTCAAGGTACCACCAACAAACAGATCTTTGATCAATTGCAAAAGGCTATTTATGAATTTATGAATAATAGAAAATGGACAAATTTAGTTTACAATATCAACGAGAAAATTGATTGTTCTTTCTTTATAAACATAAAAGAAGCCGCAAGTCTGGAAGATTTTTCCGCATCTATACAAGTTCAAAGTACAAGGCCTGTTTTTAAGAGTTCTTATCCAACTCAAATGTTCAATTACGAAGACGATAATTTTCAATTTAAGTTCCAGCAATTTTCACAGTTAGAATTTAATGAAACAACATTTCAAAATAATTTAACCTCTGTTTTAGCTTACTATGCTTATGTTGTACTTGCAACAGATGCCGATTCTTATTCGCCTTTAGGTGGAACAGAGTATTGGCAAAAAGCACAGTTGATCGTTAATAACGCGCAAACCGCGGCAGAAAAGGGCTGGAGAAATAGCGAAAGCCAAAGGAACCGCTATTGGTTGGTTGAAAATACTTTGCAACCCGTTTTTAAGGGAATCAGAAATTGTCATTACGAATATTGCCGCAACGGTTTGGATATTATGAATGAAAAAGTAGAAGAGGGCAGGGCAAATATTTTAAAATCACTGGATCTTTTAAAACCTGTTTACCAGGCAAGGCCTGCTTCTTTTAGCATGCAATTATTTTTTAATGCAAAATCAACTGAGCTGGTTAATATTTTTAAAGGCGCTACGCCCGAAGAAAAAACTAAGGTGGTAGAAACACTCATGTTGGTAGATCCCGCCAATACAACCAAGTATTTAAAGATACAGGAGGCCAAATAATTTCTTTTAATGCTTGTTATCTAATTTGTCCAGTTTTTTATGTATTTCCTGTAACAGAGTAAATTGTTTTGCCTGCGTATCAAAGAGGGTTTTAATTTGTTCTTCAAGTAGCAGGTCCATTTTTTGATGAAGGCTCCTGATCTCCATCTCTGCTTTTAAATTTATT